>CAZBYM010000048.1:0-14719 GCA_964495745.1 uncultured Chryseobacterium sp.
TTGAGCTGGCGAAAATCCATCTCGCGGAAAAATCCTTCGATGCTGCAGAAGCCTTGCTGAAAGACGCGCTCGAATTGAGCATTGGTTCACAAGCCCGGCAGAAGACTATTACCAGTCACATGATGTTGGCGGAAGTGTATAAAACCAAAAACTCTTATCGCGAAGCACTTGAACATCTTGAACAGGGATACAAAATTCAAAGCGATTTGTCTGGAGAGGAGATGACGAATAAGATCAAGCAGCTTCAGCAGAAGAATGTAACTGAAAAAGCGGATCGGGAAGCAGAAATTCACCGACTCAAACATGTTGAGTTGAAACTAGCATATGATGAAATAGAAGAGCAGAATAAAAGCATTCTTGACAGCATCAATTACGCTCAACGAATTCAGAATGCTCTTCTGGGTTCTGCTCAAATCACCAAAAGAAATATTCCGGATCACTTTATTCTCTATCGTCCAAAAGATATCGTGTCAGGAGATTTTTATTGGTGTGCAGAAAAAAATAATGAATTCTATTTCGCTGTTGCCGATTGTACAGGCCATGGAGTTCCTGGAGCTTTCATGTCCTTATTGAACATCAACCTGCTCAATCGCGCACTGATCGAAAACAATCTCGACGAACCTTCAAGCATTCTTGATTTTGTTCGTGTGAAGGTCATCTCATCTTTGAATGAAGAAGGTCAGGAAAAATCACGCGATGGAATGGATGCTGTAGTAATTGCGCTTAATAACAAATCAGGAATACTCCGGTTTGCATGTGGTAACAATGTTCTGCTGCATGTGCGCGGTAAACAATTAACGGTTCACGGTCCCGACAAATTTCCCGTTGGGCTAAGTCACTCCGACGAACTTCAACCTTTTACTTCGAGAAAAATTCAATTGCAAAAAGGAGACACTATTTTTCTTACCACCGACGGCTTTGCCGATCAGTTCGGAGGGGAAAAAGGGAAAAAATTCAAACAAAAACGATTGCGCGATCTCCTCGCCTCAAACTCCGAATTGAATATGACTCAGCAATCCGAGGCGTTAGAAAAATCGTTTTACGACTGGAAAGGAAACCTCGAACAAGTTGATGACGTACTTGTAATGGGCTTCCGCTTCAATTAACGTACTTTTGAATCAATGGTCTTCAAACGCATTTTTGCTTTGAGTTGCTATTTGGTGATTTTCGCCAGTAGTACGCTGCATGCCCAGATGCCAAAAGTACAAGCTCCGGTTAAGCGTTCCATTGCCGACTTGCAGGCTTTGCCCGACGATACAATGAAAGTTCTATACTTCAATCGCGTCGCTTGGGACACTGCCTATTACAACCTCACACTTGGAATTGAGTATGCTCTCGAAGGTTTGAAAGTCGCCAAAAAACTCAAATACGATCTCGGAACTATCATGTTGTACAATACGCTTGGTGCTACATACAACGATATGGGCGAATACGATGAAGCTCTCGCCGCGCATATGGAAGGACTTGAGTATTGCAAAAAGTATGGAGATCCACGGCGCACAGGAACTGCGCTAATGAACATGTCGCTTGTATACTCGTCGATGGGCGACACGGTGAGTGCACGTAACGCACTGGAAAGGTCCGTTGCAGAATATGAAAGTATTAATTACGAGCGCGGCCTTTCTGCAGTCTACGTCAACCTGGGTTCGTTGTATATGCGAACTAATTATTTTGATAAAGCAAAGGACTGTTTCAGAAAATCTCAAGAGCTCGCCGACAAAATGGATGTAGCGTTGATTGAAGCACATTCCTGGAGCGCATTAGGTGTTTGTTATGCTCACGAAGGAGATCACGATTCTGCAGACTATTGCATGGCAAGATCACATGCAATTGCGGATACGATGAATGATCCTTATACAATGGCACAAGTGATGTCGAATAACGCCGCCATGTACACGTTCAGGGATGATTATGCGGGAGCTGAACGATGCTGGAGAGTGAGTCTGAACAATTTCAGCAAGATTGGCGTACGCGAAGAAGTAGTTGATATTTATCATGATCTTTCTGAGATGTTCTTACATACCGGTGAGATAGATAGCTCGCTCATGTATTGGAAAAAATATATGTTACTGCGTGATAGTCTCGTAAATGAAAGCGTATTGGATCATCAACGGAATCTGGAGGCGAAATACGAGAGCGAACAACGTAAACAGGAAATCGAACTGGAGACAAAAAAAGGAGATACCCGTCAATGGTTCCTGCTTGCAATTGTTGTTGCATTCGTCGTCCTTGTTTTTTTAGTTGTGATGTTATTCCGAAGGAATCAATTCAGAAAAAAACTAAATGCCGAGACTACAAATCAAAATGCACTCATTGAAGAAAAAAACCGAAACATTACTGATAGCATCAGCTACGCGAGTCGTATACAGGAAGCAGTAATCCCTGCGGTTTCGCAACTGAAGCGCAATTTCAAAGATGCTTTCGTGCTTTCCAAACCGAAAGATATTGTAAGCGGAGATTTCTGGTGGTGTTCCGAAAGCCATGATGGCTTTTTTCTCGCAGGTTCAGATAGCACGGGGCATGGGGTTCCCGGCGGATTTATGAGCATGCTTGGTTCTGTATTTCTTTTTGAAATTGTAACCGAGGGAAAAATTTCTTCCCCAGCAGAAATTCTCAACCAGCTTCGGGACAAAGTTATTTCTGCACTCAAGCGCTCTGGATCTGTCAACTCCAGCCTGAAGGATGGAATGGATATGGTGATGTGTAATTTCTCCTCCGACAGGAAGAAACTGCAATTCGCTTGCGCAATGAATCCACTTTGGGTAATACGTGGAAATTCAATAATTGAATATCGTGCTGATAAATTCCCAGTCGGCGAATACCTCGACGAAGTAAAACCATTCACGCTGATGGAACATTCCTGTGAACCGGGAGACATGATTTACATTTTCAGCGATGGATATGCAGATCAGTTTGGTGGTCCCGATGGAAAGAAATTAAAGTACAAACAGCTTCGCGACATTCTGTGTTCGATCGCAGATTTACCCTGTGATGAACAAGAGAAGGTTCTGAACGATCGATTCACAACGTGGAAAGGGCCGCATGAACAAGTGGATGATGTACTCGTAATTGGAATCAGGATATGAGGAAACTTGTCTGCATATCACTGTTGTTTTTTTCTGTCCTGCAAATAAATGCACAGGACAAGAAAGACATTGATTCGTTGATGAAGTTATTGCCGACATTAAGTGAATCAGACACACAAATTGTGCGTGTACTGAATTCCCTGGCATGGGATATCAGCTACCACGATCTTGACAGCGGCTTGGTCCTTGTTAACCGGTCTCTTAAACTCGCGAGAGAGCAGGGGGATGGGATAGGAGAGGCAAATGCACAAAATGTTGCGGGAACAATTTACGCTGACCTTGGGAGATATCCGGAAGCAGTTAACGCACATCTGCATTCTATACGCATCAAAGACAGTTTGAAAGCGGAAGCGAGTGATCTCGGCGGATCCTATCACAATCTTGCGCTGGTTTATGAATCCATGGATAGTCTTCAGTTGAGCGTGAAATATCAGCGCATGGCCTATGTGTATTACCGTCTCGGTCCTGACAGCAGCGGCATTGCACCAATTGCAAATTTTCTTGGCCGGAACTGCATCGAAGTCGACAGCATACCGCGTGCGAAAGAATATTTTCTGGAAGGGCTGCGGCTGGCCGTAAGATACAAGCTTAAACATTGGATCGCTGCGAACAAAGCCGGCATCGCTTACTGTCTTGCGAAAGAAGGAGATTTTGTATTGGCGGATACGCTCATGAACGAGGCATTTACAATTGCGCGATCCGCGGAAAATCCCTACGACATGATGGCTTTGTGGATTTCACTTTCAAGACTACGACAGCTTCAGAAAAATTATCCTGCCGCTATAAGTGCAATTGACTCTGCCTTGAATATTTCGACGCGCTTGAATGTTCGCGATTCGAGGATGAACCAATTGAGATTGCTTGCTGAGCTTTACGAAATCTCCGGCGACAAAAAGCGCGCACTGGAGCACTATCGGCAATATCAATCGCTGAAAGATAGCATTCTCAGTACAAAAAATCAGCAGAATATTAAGAATCTGGAAGCACTTTACGAAAAAGACAAAACTGAAAAAGAACTTGAATTGATTCGGGAAGATGGACGCCTTCAGAAAATCTATGTTACCGGTGGAATTGTATGCTCTGTTGGTTTTATTGTCTTTGCATTTCTCCTTTTCGGCAGGATCAATCTGGGGAAAAAAGCAGGTATCGTTCTCGAAGAAAAGAAGGCGATCATCGAATCGAAAAATAAAGACATTACCGATAGTATAAATTACGCGAGAAGAATTCAGGATGCGGTAACACCAATTGAATCTCAGCTCGAATCAATTTTCCGGGATTCTTTTGTGTTCAATCGTCCGCGCTCAATTGTCACTGGAGATTTTTGGTGGGTTGCAGAAGCAAATGGAAGATACTTTATCGCTGTCGGTGATTGTTCAGGACATGGAGTTCCCGGTGCGTTCATGAGTGTGATGGCCGCGAGTTTTCTGAATGGAATTATCATCGGACAGGAAGTATATTCTCCTGAGATAGTATTGTTCGAGCTCAACAAAAAAATTCGTGCCGCCTTAAAACACTCCGGCACGAACGACAACAGTCCATTAGTATCCGACACAATTGAAATTGCCATCTGCAGTTTCAGCAAGCTGCTGAATGAAGTAACATTCTCTTCTGCGGGAATGCCTGTTACGATGGTTCGCAAGCACCAGATGATTGAATACCGCGGGAGTGAATTCCGAGCGGGAGCGGTTGCAAATGATAACAACCCTTTCGCATTAAACTCAACTTCATTGGAGAAGGGCGATCAGATGTTTTTGTTCAGCGATGGATTAACAGGACTTCCCGGCATGGATCAGAAACACTTACAGGATCTATTGGTTTCCTTGGATGCTGAAGGCGCATCGGCGGAAAAAGCGTTGATGAAATTTGTTCAAGAGCATTGTGGAAATCGTGAACAGCCGGATGATGTTCTGGTAATTGGACTGAAGGTCTGATCACGATACAAACGCCCTACTCATTCTCTCCTGTTCTGCTTTTGAAAGTCCGGCATCTGCTGCTATCTTTCTCCACTGACCGGTCACCAAAGTAATTTCACGTAATATACTTTTTGCCTTCTCGGGCTTTACTCGAAAATATTCTGCAACACTCATCGCAAGTTCGAAGTCGAGAGAATTATCGTGTTCGGAAATATTCAGACTTAGGCCAACACCATCAGCTTCCGGATTCAGATCATACACCGGAGAAAGTTTCCATCCTTCGCGTGTGAGCACAAACCCGTGATTGTTTAAATGATCATCCGTGTTTTTGATCGCGATGTTGAACACTATTCTTCTCCACAATTCTTCGAGATCAGATCCTACATTAGCTCCGTGCTGCATGAGAAACCCCACTAAGTCCAGATAAGTTGGCGTAAGTGTAGTTAAAGAAGTTGAATGACCAAGTAATGTTGCTGCTGTTGCAAAATGAATCCGTTCGCCCTTCATCGTACGATCAAAACGTTGCGCCATGAACGTGTGATGCGAAGTATTCAACCTGCGAATCATTGAAGGAGAAGTCTGAATTCCGGCAAGTCCTGCCATCGTGTGTGCAACGAATTCCCATCCTCCGATGTCAACGAGATCATTCTCTTGCGGAAATTTTGCAATCCACATCTGCCAGTCGTTGTCGATGACTGTTGCCTTGGGTCGCTTGCCTCCTAACACTGCTCCCGCTGCAGTCAGAATTTCCAGCGACGGAAGAAATTCCCTATCAAGCGCATCATCGTTCAATCTCATGCTCGCGTGCTCCAATTCACGCAAAGATGAAAGCGATGGAAGAATGAATTGTTCATCACTCGTCACAAATTCGCCATCGACACGCGTCTTAAATCGCAATGCTCCTGAACGATAAAAATCAAAAACGCCTAACAGAAAATCGGTTTCAGATAATACACGTACTGCCCGTTTTTCTTTTCGCGCGATTGCCGTTTCCTTTTTCTGCATGAGTTGCCTGCCCCAGTTTCCAGGCGACGAGTCAAGAAACATCCCGAAGTTCAACGCACCCTCTTTCGGAAAAAATGATCCAGCATAGGGCTGCAGATTCGGATCGAGCATACGATGCGATTGATTCTTCAGCCATTTTTCATCGTACTGAAATTCGAATACTTCATTTCCACGCGCTTCCTTTGGATACAATGTTCCCATCAACAATGAGTCTTCCAGTCCCACCCAATGCGCGTAAACGAATATGTCATTGACTTTACTCACTTGATTTTTTCGGTGCGCGCGACTTTACGGTGAGTTTTAAATCCTGCAGCTGTTTTCCGAGAACATCATCTGCTCCCACTTTCAACAAATCATTTTCGAGTCCGAGTACAAACAACACCTGGCAATAAGCGCCCATCGCAACGGCGGGCGAACCTTTCTCCATCAACCACAAAGTTGAACGGGAAATGTTCGCGCGTTCCGCAATCTGCTGAGCAGAAATTTTTCGCCTCAACCTCGCCATTCTCAGGTTTTCTCCCAACACCTTCAGGATTTTTGCACTGGAGGGCATTAAGTGCACCGCTCGTTTCATATAATGTTAATTTTATAAAACAAAGATATCACTATTGTTTGTTTTATTAAACGTTATATGATATTACAAACGAGCACAACTGCGGTGAAATTGCTGATTTTTGATGAAAAATGACGCATTTTATGAATAGAGTCGCATAGGTGTTTGGTAAGCAAACAAAACTATCTATCTTCGCAGCCCCAAAGTAAAAGGAGGAAACTTCTACTTAGGACGAACTAATTTTTGAATTCAAGTGGATACACAGTCTTACAAAACACTCTCTGCCAATAAGGCGACAGTAAAAAAAGAGTGGCTTTTGGTTGACGCGGAGAATGAAACCGTTGGTCGCCTTGCCTCTAAAGTTGCATACCTCGTACGTGGTAAGCACAAAACCAGTTATACACCGCACGTTGATTGTGGCGATAACGTGGTGATTATTAACGCTGAAAAGGTTCGTTTTTCCGGAAAGAAAATGACCGATAAAGTATACAAGCGCTATACAGGATATCCTGGTGGTCAGCGTTTCGCAACACCAAAAATGTTGCTTGACAAACAACCTGAACGCGTTCTTGAACTTGCTATCGGGCGTATGCTTCCTAAAACGATTCTTGGAGATCGTCTTCGTCGCAACGTATTTATTTACGCTGGAGAAGGTCACAAACAAGAAGCACAGAACCCGAAGAAAGTAGATCTTACTACAATTAAGGAAAGAGCATAATGGAAATCACGAACACACTAGGACGTCGTAAGACAGCGGTTGCCCGCATTTACATGCAGCGCGGTAACGGTACAATCACAATTAATAATCGTGATTACAAACAGTATTTCTCAACTGAAGTACTTCAGAATAAAGTGATCCAGCCGTTGGTTCTTACCGGACACAACGAGCAATTCGACATTCGCGTGAATGTTGAAGGTGGTGGAACAACCGGTCAAGCAGAAGCAATTCGTTTGGCTATTTCCCGCGCTTTAGTAGAAACGGATAGCGAACTCAAATCAAAGCTTCGTGCTGATGGTTTGGTAACGCGCGATCCGCGAATGGTTGAACGTAAGAAATTCGGTCGCCGTAAAGCACGTCGCCGCTTCCAGTTCAGCAAACGTTAATTCAAGTCAATTACAGCAACACTTAATAAAGACACGTTCATGTCAAGAACAACATTCAACGAACTTCTCGAAGCAGGTGCACACTTTGGTCACTTGCGTCGCAAATGGAATCCAGCAATGGCTCCATATATTTTCACTGAGAAGAATGGTATCCACATTATCGACCTGAATAAAACGGTTGTGAAATTGGAAGACGCTTGCGTCGCTTTGAAATCAATTGCGCGTTCAGGAAAGAAAATTCTTTTTGTTGCAACAAAAAAGCAAGCAAAAGATATCGTTGCTGAAAAAGTGAAAAAACTTGGTATGCCTTACGTTACTGAGCGCTGGCCTGGTGGAATGCTTACCAACTTTGCAACGATCCGTAAAGCGATCCGCAAAATGGCAGCTATTGATAAAATGGCAACTGATGGAACATGGGAGATTCTTTCGAAGAAAGAGCGTCTGATGTTATCACGTGAGCGTGCTAAACTTGAGCACAACCTTGGTTCAATCGCTGATCTTACTCGTCTTCCTGCTGCAATTTTCATCGTTGATATCGTTAACGAACATATTGCAGTAGCAGAAGCTCATCGTCTTGGAATTCCAACTTTCGCGATGGTTGATACTAACTCAGATCCGAACGAAGTTGATTATGCAATTCCATCAAATGATGATGCTTCAACTTCAATCAGCCTGATTACTGAAATCGTTTGCAAAGCAGTTGCTGAAGGTCTTGAAGATCGCAAGCTTGATAAAGACAAAGCTGACGAAGAGAAAGAGGAAGGCGATCTTGACGAGCGTCGCTTGAAGAAATACGAAACTGTTGACGGCGAAGAGCGCGAGAAAAAAGGTCCTGGTGCAGGTCCAGCGAAAAAAGGTCCACGTGGAAGAACTGGCGGCCCTGCTGCTGGTGGTCAACGTAAACCGATGCCGCGTCCTTAAGCATCACATTTACTTGCCATACTTCGACTCCGCTCAGTATGACAAGCTGGATGACAAGCATGTCCTGAACAAGTTTTCATTAAAGAACAGTATTAAGAATACAATACAATGTCAGTTACAATCACCGCAACAGAAGTAAATAAGCTCCGCACAACTACAGGTGCCGGAATGATGGATTGTAAAAAAGCGCTAACTGAAACGAACGGCGATTTCGAAGCGGCGATTGATCTTCTTCGCAAGAAGGGTCAGAAAGTTGCTGCTAATCGTAGCGATCGTGATGCAAAAGAAGGTCTTGTTATTGCACAGACTTCCGGTGCTCGTGGTGTAGTTGTTGTTTTAAGTTGCGAAACAGATTTCGTTGCGAAGAATGATGACTTCAACAAAGTTGCTTCCGCAATGGCGAATATTGCTCTGACAAATAAGCCTTCGGATATTACAGCGCTTCTTGCTTTGCCTTACGGTGAAGGAATGAGTGTTGGAGAGAAAGTAATTGAGCAGGTTGGTCGTATCGGCGAGAAAATTGAATTGTCACGTTACGAGCAAATTGAAGCGACTAAAGTTGTTGCTTACAATCATCCTGGAAACAGACTTGCCTGTATCGTTGCCTTCAACAAAGAAGTAACTGATGAGATGGGAAAAAATGTTGCGATGCAAGTTGCAGCTATGTCTCCAGTGGCTGTTGACAAAGACGATGTTGACACGACAATTCTTGAGCGCGAGCTTGATATTGCACGTGAACAAATTCGCGCTGAAGGCAAACCGGAGGAAATGGTTGAGAAAATTGCGCAAGGCAAACTCAACAAATTTTACAAAGAAAGCACATTGCTGAATCAGGAGTTTATTAAAGACGCGAAGAAAACGATCCGCCAATACATTCAGGAAGCGGATAAGGAAACAACTGTTTCTGCTTTCCGTAGAATTTCTCTCAGCTAAGAAATTTCAAAATAAATTTAATCTCCGCACCGTCGGAGATTTTTTTTGACCTAACGAATATGAAATACAAGAGAATCCTCCTAAAGCTCAGCGGTGAAGCACTAATGGGCGACAAGCAATTCGGAATTGATCATGATATTCTTGGTCAATATGCGAAGGAAATAAAAACCATCGTTGATGAAGGCGCACAAGTTGCCATTGTCATTGGTGGTGGAAACATCTTTCGTGGAATTCAAGCCGCTGATGGTGGAATGGATCGCGTTCAAGGCGACTACATGGGAATGCTCGCAACGATGATCAACAGCATGGCCCTGCAATCTGCGTTGGAGAAATTAGAAGTTCCTTCGCGTTTGCAATCGGCAATTGAGATGAATAAAATTTGCGAGCCGTTTATTCGTCGCAGAGCAGTTCGTCACCTTGAGAAAAACCGTGTTGTAATTTTTGGTGCAGGAACCGGCAATCCATATTTCACCACGGATACAGCAGCATCATTGCGTGCTATTGAAATTGAAGCAGAAGTTGTGTTGAAAGGAACTCGTGTTGATGGAATTTATACTGCCGATCCGGAGAAAGATAAAACTGCAACGAAGTTTGACACGATCACTTTCGATCAGGTTTACGAGAAGAATCTGAATGTGATGGATCTTACGGCATTCACGCTGTGCAAAGAGAATAAATTGCCGATCATAGTTTTCGACATGAATCGCAAAGGGAATCTGAAGAAGGTGGTTGATGGGGAGAAGGTCGGGACCTTGGTTTCGTTGTAGAGAGTGAGGACTCTCCAAGGGTGGGGACTCTCCAAGGGTGGGGACTCTCCAAGAGTGGGGACTCTCCAAGAGTGCCATCCCTCACACCTCGGGAAATAATCTTCGCGAACCTTTGCGACTTCGAGCCTTAGTGGCTATTTTTACCTTTATCTCATTTTAACCTATGAACGAAGACCTTCAATTAATCATAGCCACCACAGAAGAGTCCATGGACGCTGCTGTGAAGCATCTTGAGAATGAACTCGCGAAAATTCGCGGCGGGCGTGCAAGTACAAATATGCTTGACGGAATCATGGTTGACTATTACGGTTCGATGACTCCATTGAGTCAAGTTGCAAACGTAAACACACCAGAACCACGAACACTTGCTGTTCAGCCTTGGGAGAAATCCATGATCGATCCAATCACTCGAGCGATACAAGCTGCAAATCTTGGATTCAATCCGAGTAACAATGGAACGATGATCATCTGCGCAATTCCACCAATGACAGAAGAGCGTCGTAAACAAATGGTAAAGAAGGCGAAAGAAGAAGGCGAACACGCGAAAGTTAGTATTCGTACTGCGCGTAAAGAAGCGAACGAAGAAGTCAGAAAATTACTCAAAGGTGGATTGACGGAAGACGAAGTAAAAGGTGGTGAAGCGAAAGTTCAGACGATTACGGATTCATATACTGCGAAAGTGGATAAACATTTGGAGGCGAAGGAGAAGGATATTATGACGGTGTAGTGAGACGTTAGACGTGAGACCTCAGAAGACTTACTGAGTTAGATGTTTCAAAGAACATAGAGCGCTACAATTGTGGCGCTTTTTTTGTTGGGTGAAGAGTGCGCAAGAGTCCTAACGCCGAAAAGGCTCTTAACCTTTGAGGGGTTGGCGCCCTTGCGGCATTTTTCTAACTTAGAGCATGCGATGGATCATTATTTCATTTATTCTTACCCTTGCACACGAGTCTCAATCTCAAAACTGCAAAGTGTGGGTGGGCGATACTGCAAAAGTGAAAATCAGGATTATTGAAAAAGACACAGTATTTCACGCGAAACAGTTTGGCGATCTATGCGATACCTGTATATTATTTTTCGATGTCGCTTTAAAAAATAAGGCTCGTTCCATGATACGCGCTGGAAATAACTTCATTGACACATGTTGGTATCAAGATGGTAAACTAAAATCATGGTCGCATTCTTCTTCTCCCGAATGCCGCAATGACATGGAATGGTATCGAACGCGTCAGTTACGATATTATTCAAAATGTGATGGAGATACGAATACCTATCTTGAATTTTATTCTACTGGTCAGTTGAAAAACAAAAGTCTGACTTACATCGATTCGACCAACGGTAAAGGCAATTCTTTTGCATGGCACTACACAGAAGAATATTATGAAAATGGGCAGCTCAAATTTTTGCCGATGGACCCCAATAGCCAGAAACTCCAGCAACAAGTTCGGTTCTATGAATCTGGCGCCAAGATGGATTCTGTTGGTTGGCTAAATGGAACACGAGTGGGGTTCCTGAAAGAATGGCATGAGGGTGGGCAAATCAAGACTGTCAGAGAATATGTCGTTCCATCCAACGACGGATATCTACACGACAGTAAAAAAATCGGCACCTGGTCCTACTACAACGAATCCGGCAAACTCATTAAAGAAGAATATTACGAAGAGGGAAAGTTGGTGAAGACAATTGAGCATTAATAAGAGAAATGAAAACATTCGACTCCTCCGGAGTCGGGGTAAAACAAATTCACTTCGTTCAAGGAAGATGTGACTCCGCTGGAGTCATGATCGCTTCAATCTTAATAAAGAACTTGCTTGAGAGTCCCCACTCTCCAAGAGTCCGGACTCTCCAAGAGTGCCAACCAAGAATTCTACGAAGAAGGAAAGTTGGTAAAGACGGTTGAGTACTGATCGTTACTGCTCTTCTGCCTTCCCGCGCCTCACTAACTCTCCCCCATTCGACTACGCTCAGGACAGGCATGGAGAGAACCCCAGCCGCACAAGAAAGAGCAGTCACAATCCCCATCACAAATCCGTTTTCATCCGCCAGATCCGCGTTATCCGTGTACCATTACGCCACGAACTAGTCTGCGCCCGCATACACCCTCGTTCCCTCCGAACAATTCCTACAAATATCAATCTCCTTCCGCCCTCTCAGAATTGAAGCGCGAAAACTATTATACGGCTCACTTCTCCAAACTTCTTTCAACGAAAATGTTTTCAACGTTCCGAGTTTGTGTTGCGCATCTTTATCAAAGCAGCACGGCACAACACTTCCATCCCAAGTGATCACACACGAGTGCCACATTTTCCAGCAATGATCTTCCAGTTTGTTCTTCAATTCCCATTTGCCGGATGATGTTTTTCTGTAGCGGGAATATTCATCATTCGTTGGAATTAATTCGTTGCCATTTTCATACTCGTAAACTTGTGCCGTTTTCAAAACAACGTCATCAACGCCTAACTTTTCAGCCAACAATTTTACATCTGACACTTGATGCTCATTCGGTTTCACCACCAGAAACTGAAATACAATCTCTGGAGTGCGTGAATTCAATTGCTTTTTTGCAGCGATAATATTTTTCGTTCCTTCGATCACTTTCGAAAGCGTCCCTCCTACTCTATACGCTTCGTATGTTTCCTGAGTAGTTCCGTCAATGGAAATAATCATTCGATCCAAACCCGATTCAACAACACGTTTCGACATTGCCTCGTCCAGATAATGTGCATTCGTAGAAGTAGATGTAAATATTTTTTGCTCGTGTGCATAACGAAACATCTTCGTCAGTTCCGGATGCAAAAAAGGTTCTCCCTGAAAATAAAAATTCATGTATAACACATGGCTTTTCATTTCATCAGTCATCTTGCGGAACAAATCCATTTCCATCATTCCTGTTGGACGAGTAAAACTTCTTAATCCGCTTGGACATTCAGGACAACGTAAATTACAAGAAGTTGTTGGCTCAACTGAAACGCTGATGGGAAGTGCGCGTTGCACAGGTTGTTTCGTCCACTTTGAAAAGTGAAATCCGAAATACAACCGAAGTGCATTCCAAAAACGATATGGAGTGAGAATGCGGAGCATTTAGATAAAGTTACTCCCTTTTGGCGAGAACCGGTAATGTGAAAATGGAAGGTGGATTATCTTATCCTAATCAGTAACGTCTATCACTCGCCAGAAATCAGGATTTGCTGCAGAGGTAACTTTGATCTTTGAGAAGACAACACCTTTCACTTTTGGTATCATAGCTGTGGTGCTTTTGCCGCGCTGAACTTCAATCGAAGAAAGTGTTACCCAATTGTTCCCAACGAGATACTGGATGGTGTACGTGTCAGCGTTCCAACCTTCGTTCCAGATTTTCAGCGACACCATTTTCTTTGTTGAGCTTGCAATCTGTGCACTGAACCAAACAGGATATAACGATTCACAGTAGTGCGAGCGATACTGTCCTGCAGGCATCCAGGCTGATGTATCGCTGGATCTACTTTCTGTATAGACATCCCAAACCACTTGGCGCTTCGCGTTTAGCTCAAAAGTACGATTCACGTTTCCGCAATTCACGAGCAGATGTCCATCATACAATTCATCCACTCCACCGCACTTTTCGCTCTTGCCATTGGTTTCACCTTTTACATCGCATGTCATTCTGTAAACCAACTTTGATTCTTTATTGAAAATCACCAATGAAGAAACAACTCCGTCTTTCGAAATAGAATCATTGTTGAACACCGCAATGTTTCCATCACTGAGTGGAGTAACATCGTGCTGTGCGTGGAATAGATCGCTATACTTCCATCCGTAACCCGAGTTCATTTGCGTTCCATAGGTCGCAACTACTTTTCCAGTGGACTTTTCAATTTTGATCAGCCGATCAAGGTCACGAAAACCCGCGAACACATACACTACCCCATTTTCAGTTGTTTGACGAAATGCATTCATGTGTGAAGATGAAGTCCATTGTCCATTCGGGAGCTTACGGAATTCAATTTCTGCAGGACGAAAATAAGAATACGAATCCCACTTCCAGACTATTTTTCCTGCTCGATCGTATTCTACTATAACGCCGAACTCGACTGGAATAATGGCAGTGTCGAAAGGAACCGGCATGCGTACAGTATGATTACCGAGCGTCATTAAGTTTCCATTCGGCAAGCGTTCGACTCCATGATGAAGTGCTTCAACCGCATTCGCACCACTCTTTGGTCCGCGCCAGGAAATTCTTCCATCAGGCATAATTTCAAATGCATTCCGGTTGGTGATGAATGTAATTGTTCCTGCCGATGTAACACGAATATCACGCACGCGATCATCCTGCGTGTATTCTTTCTTCGGTTCTATGGGCAAAATCCAAATTGGAATGCCGTCACGATCTGTAATCATGCCGAGATAGTCGAAAGAAATATATCCTTCGTTGTGACTACCTCTTTCATTTGTCACTAC
>CAZBYM010000049.1:0-4965 GCA_964495745.1 uncultured Chryseobacterium sp.
AGGAGAGAATGAACGCAATGAATACGCCAATGGAAGTGTACAGTCCGAAGTCGCGAATCGGTATGATGTGAGAATTGAGAAGCGTTAGAAATCCAAGAGAAGTTGTGATAAGCGTAATGAAAGTAGCGAAGCCGGTTTCCTTCAATGTTTTTATTAGTGCATCAAACTTTTCTAATTTTCCTTCACGGAGTTCTTCCATGTATTTTGTCACGATATGCACGACATCCGACATTCCGACGACGAACATCATAGTGGGAAGTAGAACGGTCATGATGTCCAGCGCTTTTCCTGTTGCCGTCATTAGTGCCAGTGTCCATACAATAGACAAGAGAACAATTACTACCGGAACCCATACTCCCCAAAACGAACGGAAAGAAATAAATAGAAACAATACAACCAGTCCAAATGATGCGAGAAAAAATTGCACAAATTCTCCACTCAATTTTTCGAGATAAATTTTCTGGCCTTTGGCTTTGCTCGCTGTGTAAACGTGGTCAAATTTATGCCGGTCTACTTCTACACTGATATTTGCAAGCAGCGAATCTGATTTTGCTTTAGATATTCCCTCAGTCGTTTTTATGTAAATGGAAACGGATTTTGCATCGCGGGAAAAGAATGAACCCACAAGCTCGGGTGACTGGTAAATCAACGCAGAGTCGGAGGAATATCTTGACGGATCGTCGACATGGATATATGGAATCCGCATCGGCCCTAAGCCCGTAATGATAAGATTCTCGAGTGTTGTAGGAGAAGTGAGATACGTTACATCCGCAACATTTCGAAGTGAATCTGAAAGTATTGAAACTTTATTCAGAAAATCTTCCCGAAATATTCCATTCTTGTTTTCGAGGGCGAGGAGGATGAATTCGTTATCATATTCGAAAGTATTGCGGAAGTCAATGTATTTGTCGAGATCCGGATCGTTGGTAGGAAAAAATGATTCGAAGTCGTAATCGAATTTGATTTTTCGCAATTCGTAAAACGATAGTCCCGTTATCACCAATACACAACCTAATGCGATGAAACTAAGTTTTCGGAAGTGTTTTCGGATAAACTCCATCAATGAATTTTGTGGTTGGAACGTGAATGTAATGTTCCGAAAAATTACTGCACGTGCGCTGTTAATTTGCGTGAATAGTTATGCACCGGAAGAGCAAAAAAAATCCCCTGGTGTTGGCCAAGGGAATTTTCCGGGAGGGCAATCGCATTTATATCTTCCTGACATTAATTGCATTTAACCCCTTGCGTCCATCGGCAACGTCAAATGACACTTTGTCACCTGAGTTTACGGGCTGATCCGCCAATCCTGTTACATGGAGAAAAATTTCGGCTCCAGTGCCGTCTTCCGTAATGAAACCAAATCCTTTGGTCGCATTAAAAAACTTAATTGTTCCTGTTTTCATTGTGTAATAAAAAATAATTGTTGGATGTGAAAGATAAATTATTTCTTGAAAAACATCAAATTCTGCAAAGAAAAAATCTGAATAATTGCATTATTTAGGGACTGATTATAATTTTTCATGGGATGCCGGATTAATTAGTTTGCCTGTTAGTCGCCGGAGGTTTGTACTTTAACAGCGTGAAGAAGGTATTACTTTTCAATCCCAGATCTGCCAAGCATAAAGCAAGAATTCCAAATTCTGTTTTGCAGGTTGCGGCCTCTATTGAAGGTAAGTTTGATTGGGTAATTGTTGATGGGAATCGTGAAGTGGATCCTTGGTCAAGAATTGCTGACTATTTAAGAACAGGAGAGTTCGGTTATTTTGGATGCACAGTTATGCCCGGACCGCAATTGAAGGAAGCTATTCCATTCACTCGTCAGGTGCGCAAAGATTTTCCTGAAATCAAAACAGTGTGGGGCGGATATTTCCCTTCTAACCAGTTTAAGGTTTGCCTTGAATCGGGTTATGTGGACGCCATTGTTAATGGTCCTGGAGACAAGTGCTTTCCTGAACTTCTCACGCGATGGGAAAATGGAAACGAAGAATGGAGTGACATTCCCAATTTAATTTATTTGAGGAAAGGCAATGTGATCAAGACGGCGAAGGATGAAATTTATGATCAGGATACTTTACCTGTTTTGCCCTTTGAGAAACTTGAGAAATATTATTCGCTGGAAAAATATCTTGGCAAAACATATTTGGGCAGTAAGACACTCTCTTATCATTCCAGTTTCGGTTGTCCGTTTACATGTTCTTTTTGTGCGGTAGTGCCAATTTATAATGGAAGATGGAAAGGAAAATCAGCGGAGTTGATTTATGCTGATGTGCAATACATGCAAAAAAAATATGGTGCAGATGCAATAGAATTCCTGGACAACAATTTTTTCGTTTCGGAGAAACGTACGGTCGCGTTTGCAAAATTGATAATGAACGACAGCATTACGTGGTGGGGTGAAGGGCGCATTGACACGATTGATAAGTACAACGATGAAACACTGAAGCTCATGCGCTCTGCTGGATGCAAGATGATTTTTTTCGGAGCAGAAACAGGAGATGATGCTCGGCTGAAGAAAATGGATAAGGGCGGAACTCAGACAGGTAAACAGATTCTGGAATTCGCAGCACGAATGAAACGTTTCGATATTATTCCAGAGTATTCTTTTGTGCTTGGAACTCCTGGTGATGATGAAGCACAAACCTGGAAGCAGATTAAAGATGACATTGAGTTTATCCGGAAAGTCAAAGAAGTAAATCCGGATACTGAGATTATTGTTTACATATATAGCCCGGTTCCAACTGAAGGATCGGAACTTTTCGAAAAAGTAAAAAGCAGTGGATTTGTTTTTCCTGAAAAATTAGAAGATTGGATTAGTCCGCAATGGGAAAAATTTGACATGCGTAAGAATCCACTTACTCCTTGGTTAACTCCGGCCATGATAAATCATATTCGCAATTTCGAAACTGTATTGAATGGATATCATCCTACAATTGCTGATATTCGATTGACTCCAGCGCGAAGGAAAGTCATGAAGACGTTGTCGGCATTTCGATACAAAAACAAAGTCCTCGGAATCCCTTTCGAAATCAAGTTGCTTCAGAAAATATGGAGCTATCGACAGCCTGAAACTGAGGGATTCTGAAGAAATTTTCCAAATTCCCGTTCAGGGTAACCTATTCCTTGCAATCACGTAAAAGTTTCTGACTTGCTATCTGGTGAAGTCGTCGAACCTAATCCATAATCTGCCGTTTATTTTGAAAGCCAAGGCTCTAACGGGCTCATTAACTATCAGATTATCAACTATTTCAATTATCTTAGTGAGACACATTTGAACCATGAAAAAACTACTATTCATCTCCATCGCGCTCTTCTCAGGATTTGCAGCAAAATCACAATGTTCAGTTATTGAAGTTCCACTGGTTCAACGGGTATCTGCTTCAACATTAATTGTTGAAGGAAAAGTTGTGAATCAGTATTCCTATTGGAACTCTGACAATACGATGATTTACACTGCCAATGAAATCGAGCTTTACAAGATTTTTAAAGGCAATGTAACTTCGACTTCCATCGAGATTATTACTGAAGGAGGGATGGTAGGTTTGGATCGTATTTCTGTTGAACCTACTCTGGAGTTGACAAAAGGTCAAGTCGGAATGTTCACATGCCAACCAATAACAAGAACGAAAAGGAACGTGATTTCACGGGGCGGATTGCCACAGTTTGAGGCATATGCTTCTTTGCAGGGATTTGTGAAGTATGATCAGATCAATCAAACAGCTTCAGATCAGTTTCGGGTGTATACTAATCTCCAAACAGAAGTGTATAATGTATGTGCACCTGCAGGGAAACAGCAATTCAGAACTATTAAATCTGTTGATGTAATGAGTAATGCCCGCCAGAACGAGCAGTTTCAGGCAGGTCCAAACATTACCAGCTTTTCTCCAACAACATTAAACTCCGGGACCTCAACAGTATTAACGATTAACGGTACAAGTTTTGGGGTGGTTCAGGCTTCGAGTGTTGTTCGTTTTCGGAATGCTGATGATGGTGGAGCAACAACGATTGAACCAATTGCATCTCAATATCTTCTTTGGTCTGACACACAGATTCAAGTCATTGTTCCAACAGAAGCTGGAACCGGAACTTTTGAGGTTTTCACTGGTGTTACAGGTACCAGCGCGACTCCCTTGACTGTGAGTTTTGCTCATCTTAATAGAATTGCGGATCCGGGAACAGGCGATGTAGCATTCGAAATCGACCACGTTAATGACAACGGAGCTGGTGGCTACACCTGGCAAATGAATACTGCTTTTGATGCAAATGCTCCTGCAAATGCTTCTTTTATGCGTGCATTTGACCAGTGGAGATGCAATACCGGAATTCGTTGGTCAATTGGGGCTACGACTACTGTTAATGACGCATTGAACGATGGAATAAATGTAATTTGTTTTGACAATACCGCACCATTACCTGCAGGTATTCTTGGCGTGTGTTACAGCTATACTCAAGGGTGCATTTCAGGTCCAAATATCTTTTTCTTCGTTACTCAGCTCGACATCATTTTTGATGATGGAAGCAATATTTTTCCTAATACCTGGGAATTCGGCCCTGCGTTACCGATAATTACTGAATACGATTTTGAAACTGTTGCTGTTCACGAACTTGGTCATGGACATCAACTTGGTCACGTAATTCAGCCTGGTGCGATAATGCATTATTCGATCAGCAATGGTAATGCAAACCGTTCACTCGGTGTCAACGATCAAGCTGGTGGATCATACGTTCAAGCGAAAAGTATTATGGCCAACTCGTGTGGACCGTCGGCAATGATCAGTATGTCTTGCGGTGCGCCACCTGTTGCAGCATTTACTTCCAACATTATATCTGTTTGTGCAGGAGGACTTGTTGCATTTACAGATTTAAGTTCGAACAGTCCTACAAGTTGGTCTTGGTCGTTTACGGGAGGCTCGCCTTCTTCTTCAGGTCTTCAGAATCCAACAGTCACATATAGTTCACCAGGCGTAT
>CAZBYM010000049.1:4975-6951 GCA_964495745.1 uncultured Chryseobacterium sp.
GGCGTATACGATGTTTCGCTTACTGCGACCAATGGACAAGGTTCCGATTTGCTAACAGTTGTAGGTTACATTACTGTCAACGCAAATCCTACCGTTGGATTTAGCATGAGTCCGTTAAGCGGAATTCTATGTTCCGGATCTCCGGCAACTTTGACAGGTAGCGGAGCAACTAGTTATTCATGGACCGGAGGCGTTACGAATGGAGTTCCATTTAACCCGCCATCCAGTTCTTCATATACAGTTACAGGTACAGACGGAAATGGATGTACTGATACAGACGTTGCTTCGTTGACAGTAAATCCGTCGCCAACAATTTCAGTTGTATCTGCACCTGTGAGCGGAACTGTTTGCGCGGGTTCGCCAGCAACACTTACCGCAAGTGGAGCAAGTTCGTATAGTTGGACAGGTGGAATCACCAATGGAGTTTCATTCACTCCGGGTGCAACGGCGACGTATACAGTTACAGGAACCGCAGCGAATGGTTGCACTGGAACAGCATCTCGAACGATCACTGTTAACTCATGTAGTTTTCAAACACAACTTACTCCCGCATTTTGTGGGGCGAGTAATATGTATCTCAACCAATCCATTTCTGCTGTTACCGTTTCAGGGGCTACCAACTATGAATTTTGGTTTGTGAATTCTGGTTTGGGCTTTAATCAGAGCAGAGTTAAAGGAAATTCAATTCCAACTATGCCTTTAGGATGGATCACCGGTTTGCAGTATGGAAATACGTATCAAGTACAAGTACGTGCATTTGTGAGCGGCGTGTGGCAAGCTTATGGTACGGTTTGCAACGTTTCTCTTGCGGCAGTAACTCCAGCCCCACAAATGGCGAACTGCGCGTACACGAACATGACCTTAACAAGTTACATTGGAGTAATAGCGGTTGTTGGGGCACAGGATTATGAATATGAAGTTACGAACGCCGTGCAACCTTATTCTATCTTAAGACTTCGTGGAAGCCCAACAGCAACTATCCTTTTGTCCTGGTTTGCGAATCTACAATACGGACGTACGTACAATGTTCGCGCTCGTGTAAAGGTTGGAGGCGTCTGGAGTAGTTATGGTAACATGTGTACGTTTGCAATGCAAGCTACAAACCCGGCTACACAATTGACTTTAGCCTCATGCAATGCCACTGGACTAACAGGCACATCACTTATTTCGTATAGCGCCGTTACAGGGGCCACGAATTACGAAATCAACATTAGCAATACTTCGCTGGCATACAACCAGACACGAGCAAAAGGAAATTCCGGAACGTCAATTTCATTGAGCAACTGGAGTGGATTGCAGGCGAACACGAGCTACACGGTAACAATCCGCTCGCTAATTGGTGGTCAATGGGGATTGTTCGGCCCCACCTGTACTATCACAATGGGAAGTACAGTTCGTCTTGCCAATCCAGATGTTGAAGAGAATTCGGAATTTAACTTTGGAATTTCGATGTATCCAAACCCGCTTGGTACCGGCACAAATCCTACAGTATCGATTACCGGTGCTGATCAGCAGGAAGCAATTATCACAGTAGTCGATTTGACCGGACGTGTGATCACCACATATCAGTTGTTTGTTGAAGGAGATCAGTATGCAACGCAGTTGAATGGTTTTCCTGAACTGGTTGCAGGAATGTACATCATGCAGGTTCAGATCGGAGATAAAGTACAGAGTACCCGCTTCGTTGCGGAGTAAAAGTGTTTAGTAACTATTTGACAAGAGCATCCGGAAACGGGTGCTTTTGTTGTTTAGAAGAAAGTGAGTTTCGCTGTGCTTCACGTACACGTGCTCGTAAATGAGGCATTATCAATGACTTCCAGAATAGTATTGCTCCTTAGTCACAAGGGCATAAAAAACGTATATATTTGCACCGCCTTTTAGGCACAATAGGATGCGGGGTGGAGCAGTGGATTAATTCGAAGGCTCATATCCGCCGCGGCGGACATAGGTTCGAATAATGAAAATGAATTGAAGTT
>CAZBYM010000049.1:7051-14539 GCA_964495745.1 uncultured Chryseobacterium sp.
AGTTCTTAACATACGATGCGGGGTGGAGCAGTGGTAGCTCGTCGGGCTCATAACCCGAAGGTCATAGGTTCGAGTCCTGTCCCCGCTACAAGAAGAAAGTCTCTCAGAAATGAGAGACTTTTCTGTTTTATAGATGCACTACGTTTACGTATTATTCGCTGTAAAGTACAATAAACATTACACTGGCTATACAACAGATCCGGCAGACAGATTTCTTTCTCACAATGAGAAATCGACCAAGGGATTTACTATTCGTTATCGACCTTGGAAAATTATTCTGATCGAAGAATACGCAACAAAATCAGAAGCGCTCAAAAGAGAAAAGTGGCTGAAAACCGGTGTGGGTCGAGACTTCATCAAAATCTTACCACACTAAAGCGGTTGGCTCATCCACTTACATTCCATTCCGGCGGACTCAGTATCCGCCGCGGCGGACATAGGTTCGATCCCGATTGCTATCGGGACTGTCCCCGCTACAAGAAGAAAGTCTCTCAGAAATGAGAGACTTTTCTGTTTTATGGCGTGTGTTCAAAAACAATCACCACCTCCGTTTGCTTCTTTCCCTTCCGCAGATGACGCGGCTTCTTTTTAATGATTACAGAATTGCCATCTTGCGTCACAGATGAATTATTCGCCAGCACACTTTTTATTTTTCGCTCTGAGGTAATTGTTATAAGGTACAGACAGCAATCCATGGAATGTTTTTTCTTAAGAGCCGGATTCTTGCTCTCTGTAAATGTCAGCGTGTCTCCATGATAACGGAACTGAAAATAATCCTTCGTGAATCGATTCGACATGTAATTTCCTAGTGAATCGATTGTGCGAATGTCGAAAGCCACATTTTGACTATCCTTGTCCCAGGATAAACCGGAAATCTCGTGGCTGCTGAAAAAAGTTTCCTGGTAAGCGACAATCTGCTTCATTGTTGTAGTGGTGTCAAGAAAAACGTATGAAGTAGTCACACCAGCTGAACCATTGGTCCGGACATTGATTTCTGTATTCATAATACAGGAGGTGAATTGCAAAGACAGGCTCACAACGCCAAGCAATTTGCCTAAACCGCTACATGTCATCTTTTATTCGTTTTAGTTTAGAAGTAAGATAGTGTATTCACATAGATGACGTTCAATTTATTGAAAAGTGGCCACGTTTCCATTCCTTCAAAATTCTCAATTTCTCAATAAATTGGTTAGATAGGCGGGACTTCCAGTCTACAAAAAAAATCTCTCAGAGATGAGAGATTTTTTGTTTTATAGATGTACTACGTTTGCGTTTTATACTCTGAATTGTACAACAAGCATGCTACTGGTAGCTGCGCAGATCTTGTGGCTCGTTTGCTCTTTCACAACGAAAAGGCGACTAAAGGATCCACACACCTCACTCCCTAAACGCCATCACATACATCGCAGAACTCCAAATCAATTCCTCGTTGCGACCCAAAATTGTTCCGGACTCCATCAAGTCGCTGGCAATGTACATTCGACCTGTTGCATCACGACAAAGTATAGTGGCGTGATAATTTGAAGCAGTTCCGCCTGCAGTGAACCACCAAATCCGGTTCAGTTGTTGATCGAGTTTCATGATGACGAGTTCATCGATGAACATCGTGTGACCTGGTAATGCCAGACTATCATTTTCATAGTGAAAAGCTGTTCCATACACAGCCATGGTCAGGACAAGAGTTCCGTTTTCCATCGGCAGCATACTGTAGTTGTAATATTGACAACTGAAACCCTTATCAGCAATGATTTCTCCTTTTGTGTTCAATCGCAGAATGTGCATGGTGCCTCCGTCGCGGGCATATTTTTTATTCAGAAACGTTGTAGTGCCGTTTTCAGTGGGTAGCATAATGTCAGCATAAGTTGCTCCGGAGCTTGTATTGATGCTGCACTGAAATCCGGAAGCGTAATTCGATTCATACCCGCCGCGCATTGGCAAATGAATTGTATAATATTTCGACGATTGCATCGTAGTAAGATTGATTTTGAATAATCCGAAATGTTCAGGTTGGAGATCAAAATACTTTTGCGCTTTTGCATCCGACCATGGATTGTATTTTGGATTTACTACGCCCACAATGAGATCGTTTCCATTAAGCGTCATGCAATTAATTGCTCCGCCATTGAACCTTATTGTATCCTTTGGTGTACCGTCTGCAAATAGTGTAACCAAACAACCATCGTTAGCAGAATACCGGTTCCATGTTCCATGAATGTAAATTGTTCCGTCATCGCCAGCTTCAAGAAAATTGATATTCGTTACGTTAACACTAGTGGACCATTTGATCGTGCCAGTTGCGGTAATGCAATAGATGTTGTCGCGACCGTTGTTCCCGGTTTTCGAATGATTACCGAATGGATCTACAAATTCAATCGCGCCATTGCAATCTACAACAACGAGACATTCTCCTCCGGGCATCGCTTTGAGTGCGCCGATTCGCATGTAATCGCAACCTCGGAACTGCACCACCATGGTTGGTTTTCCTGCAGCGTTATACCGCGTTACAAATGCCTTTTTAGTGTACGCATATTTTGTGATCAGGGTGTCGTTTTTGTCGGACCTGAATACAGTTTCTCCATTGTAAGTTCCGCCAGCAAAAACATTACCCATTGGATCGGCACTGATCTTATTCATATTGATCAGTGCACCGCAATCTGTTTTCGAAAGCCAATCTGCTTTTTGTGCGTTAGCTGGAATACTGCAAACAATGAGAATGAATAAGAGGTGAAATCGCATACAATCAAATATACTTAAATATGCTGCTAATCATCATTGACAAGTTATTGCTGAGAATACGTTCGATTTTACCGTGGTGAAAGAAGTGCATAAACATATTACTCGTAAATTTAGGTTATGCGTTCAAAGAAAATCATGTTCTGCTTGGTATTGGGATTAGCATCGCTCAATGTTATTGCGCAACAACTTGTCCCTTTTCTGAAAGGAAAAGAATGGAAAGTGTACGACAAGGCGCAGAAAAAATTTCTTTCCCAAAAATATGATGCGGTGCTTCCTTCGAAAGGCGGATTGCTTTTCGTGCAGCAGGGAACAAAGTGGGGAGCGTTGAATAGTGAGAGTAAGCTCGTTATTCCTGTTAAATACATTTCCATTTCGCAATTGAATAGAAGTGTCATTTCCGCGCGCGACGAAAAAGGAATTCTGTTGATCGACACTCTTGGAAAAATAATCAGTCAGGAACATTATTCCGAAGTCGGGCCATTTAAATGGGATGAGAAACTCATCGTAGCATTGAATGCAAAAAGCAAATTCGGCATTATAAATTCGGCTGGGAAAATTATTCTCGATTTCATTTATGATTTTGCACCGGAACATTTGGGTGACGGATTTCTGAAAGTTTCTATCAAGCAGCCGAACGGATCAGCAAAAAGTGGTTTGCTCGATACCAATTTTCAGAAAGTACTCGATGTGAAATTTCATTCCATCGAAATCATGTACGATCATAATATTCGTTGCAGTGAAGACGGAGAGAATTATGTTCTATATAATCCGGATATGAAAAAACTCTATTCCGGGCCGCATCAGCCAACTCGTGTTTGCCGCGATTACATTTACCTCAACGATGATGACCATTACGGATTTGTTAATCGCCACTCGGGAAAAATTTATTTTTGTCCTCAAGACATGAATTTGCGAATATTCGAAGAAACCGGTATCGCAATTTTCTATAGCCAGGAACTTTCGCAGCAATATTTCTTTCATCCTGATGGCGACAGTGCTTCTCTGAAAGGATACGTATTGCAGTATCTCGAGCCTAGTGTTAATAGTTTAGTCATTCGCACAGGCCCTAAGTCCAAATACATGTATGGAATAGCAGATTTCAAAGGCAATATTCTTGTTCCATGTACATTTTCAAATATCAGTATCTGGAACAATCGTTATTTTTCTGTTTCCTCGACAATAAAGGATGAGAAGGGGAAATTCGTTGCACGTTATGAACTGTATGAAGTTGCTACTGGAAAAAGAGCAACACCCATTCAATACGAAGCAATTGATCTTTTCAACTTAGGTGGTGTTGCGCTCAGACAAAACGGTTCGTGGAGATTGTACAATAGCAATCTGCAACCATGGGACAAGTTCGAATATTCTTCGGTCTCACGAGGTCAGAGATTGAATAGTTATTCGCAAAGCTTCCAGTTGTTTGTAGTTGAGCGGATCGCAGAAAATGGAATTCGTTATAAGGGTTGCATTGACGGTGAATGCCGCCCGGTTATTCCATGCACTTACAATGAAGTAAGAGCAGTCGAGTCTAACTATCGCGATTATCCGGGGCCTATGCGCATTTCAGCATCGTGGAACGAACCAATTGTGAATTCAGTTTATGGAAAACGGCATGGAGTATTTCTTGATCGCTATGGGAGGAATATTGCGATTCCGGAATGCGCATTCATCGGTTACGAAATGAACGGCATGTTTACCATAACGCGTGAGGAGAAATATGAAGATGAAACGCGAGGTCTCACCGGGTTGATAGATTCCATGGGCAAGCTGATCATTCCAATGGAATACGACGAGATCAGACAGGTAGGACCTCTGCAAGGTTTCTATTGTACGAGGAATGGTGTTACGCTTTACGCTGATAAGTCCGGGAATGTATATCCCGCATCGGGATTTTCCTATTCGTATCCAATCAGTGAAAATTATTTCATCGGAATAAAAAACAGAAGAAAAGGAATAATAAACAGGGCAGGTGTTGCGATCACACAGTTTAATTTCGACGAAGTCCGGAATGAAGTGTTTCTGAATGGAACTTTGTTTCGTGTGAAAAAAAATAGTGTTGAGTTTTATGTTGACAACAACGGTAACGAATTTTATTCTGAACAATGAGAAACTGCATTGCATTTGCTATCGCGTTATTCGCTTACGTAAATAGTATCGGCCAGAGTTTGTTATGGACGAGTTGTTCTGTGAATACAGACATCGAATACACCATGAAAGCAATGAGTCCGGCTAAAAAAGAAATTTGTGTAGGTGGTCCTTCGGGTCAACTAACATACAGGTCTGAACCTGCCGGTTTATTCGGTGGTGACGGAACAGTTCAGCTTGATGAGTATAAAGTGTCGAGCGGCGGATCTTATCTTTTCGTGTATGATTTCGATGGAAGGCTGAAATGGAATTATTACGGTTATCAAGAGGAGGATCATATAAAAGGAATTTGTTATGATTACAGAAATCGTTTAGTTGGACTAACGTACAAACCTATGAAGGCAAAGAGAGCTCTAGGTTATTACGATGATCAGGATGAAGAAGAGGGCGATGATGAAGAGGAGGAAGACGAAGAACGTTATTGTTACACGCTGAGTTTCTTTGATGATAGCGGCGATCTAACAAACAGTTTTTGTATTACTGATCTTCTCGAGGTTGAGATAACGGATTTCATTTCTCACCCGAATGGTGGATTCATTCTGGCAGGTCATGCAGATGAAGGAAGATTTACGAATGGACTTAATCTCGATGCCGGTAAAGGAGGAAGTGATTTTCTGGTTTTCGTTGATTCAACCGGAAAACTTATTTGGGGAGATGCGCTGACTTACCAGAAGGAATCGTGTTGCACGTATAGCGCTGAACCGGAAGTCGCGATTGATTCGAAGGGAAATGTTTTGATTGCCGGAGCTTATGTTGGCGGAGCTCGTTTCGGTGGAAAAGAAATTCGTCTCGCGCAAGTTCCTTACAACGCGCCTAAACATTACACCGCTACTGAAACGTACGTTGCTTCGTATTCTGCTGAAGGAAAATTCAGGTGGGTGCAAACATCCGGAGTGTTGTCGGGATACAGCGGTTTAGCAGCTTCCAACGGAAATGTATACGTAGCCACGCGCATTTACAAGAGAGTCGGTGTCGTATTCGGTGAAAAGGCGGATACAAGTGATCATCAATCTGTTTTTGTAACTATCCTGGATGAGAATGGAAAAGTAAAGAGCAACATCAGCACAGGATCTGTCGGGCAGATCTCGATCACAGCTGATCTGAAAGGAAATTTGGTCGTTAGCGGAGTAATTGGAATTGCATCGGGTTACCTCAAACCACCTGCGAATGCGGATAAGAATAAGCGTCGTCTTGAGGATGTTTACGTTGCGTTTTATTCATCGAATGGAAAATATTTGTCGCATCACTTGTACAATTTACTAAAAATACCAAGTGATGCAGGTCCGTTTTGTATGGCATTGTCACCGACTGATTATTTTCTTGGCGGACAGATGTGGGGAACACTACCAATTTCAATGCGCGTATTGAATGCCAGTTTCCCCGACAAGAAATTATACGGCGGTGGAACTTTTCTTGCACGATGTGGAGACGTGGGCGTGAAATAGTACGCGACGCATAGTAATGATTAATTATTTCACCTCTTTATTCCGTTATTCACTAACTGCAGATTCTGTTGAGAGCCAAGAGAGAATATGTTCTTCTGAGTCAGCTCTTTGTTACGGATCATAGCTTCTTTCTTTCTACTTGTTTTGGCGCCTTTTTTCTGGTCGCCGATTTTTTCTCTCGTCGCGCGGGAGCTACACTCATCTTCGGAATATTTCCTGTACTCTGGGCATATTCAGTACTGTAATTGAAATCGCCAAGCAGTGAATCATATTGAATTACGGCGACAGGAGCTACGGCCACAAGGCCAGTGTCATTTCCATGAAAATGCATATTGATTTCGAATTCATATGTAAACCGTTTTCGTTCTTTTCCTTCGGGAACATTTGTATTCAGAATTATGACGCGCTCCATATAACCAGGCTTCATGAATTCAAGACGATAAGATCTGTTCAGGTCGAGCTGTACATATATCGGCAGTGCAAGTTCCGCGAAAATGGTATCCGAAATAGTATCATCTACAAAGATGAAAATTGAATATTCTTTGAGAGCAGTATTTTTCTCAGATACTGAACATGCGATTTCTAATCCCGCATTAAGAAACGAATTGCGTGCGCCGCAAGCGATATGAACAAGCAACACGCAGAATAGGGTAAGTACAAGTTTTTTCATGGCGTACTCCTTTCTGGTTTATCATTGTTCGTTGGTTTTGGTTTATGTGAAACGTGTTCGCATCACAAGAAGTTTCTGAGAAATTTGTGGCGACTTTTTTCGAAAATAATTATACTTGAAGCTTTCAAGTGAAATCGACGATATTGGTCGAGTAATCAACTCTTGAAAAAGGTTACAGGATTCGTGGGTAACGAAAAAATAGTTCAAACGTAAACTATGCTTATGGTAACAAAAATTTGGATTAGGAAAATCTAATTCCGATTATCAGAATGTCATCTACCTGTTCCAGAATACCTCTCCAGTTTTTCAGAACGGTTCGACCTGAAATCAATCCACTTTCACAATCTTGAAAGTGTAAACTGCAAATCGCGTGCGCACATGAAGCACGTACATCCCCACGCTCATTGCGCTCATATCAATGGACCAAGTATTTTCAAGATCATTTACTAATTGCACAACTATCTTTCCATGATTATCATAGAGTGATACTTC
>CAZBYM010000050.1:0-14465 GCA_964495745.1 uncultured Chryseobacterium sp.
CGCTCAGACAAATTAACCTGCCTGAGTGCCTCATAGCCATAATGTTCCCGGAGTTCTTTTTCCAAAGCCACGCCATCGTTCACCGGATTAACAAGAGTGTCCCAATGAGCATATTTTTTGTTGGCAATAATCAACGCATAGTTCTGAACATCTTCTGGTTGGATTCCAAATTCAGCAACGACTTCCTTGTCAACTTCAAAGCCCCTTTCTCCGGGTTTTGGTTCCGTCTTTTTTGGTTCTGCAACTACAATAGGTTCGGCTTCGGCAACAAGACGCGGCTGATTTGAAGAAGGGTAAATCTTGCAATAGCGAGTATCCGAATCTGTGATTCTACTAAATGTACGATCAAGAGAGCTTTCCACATCGTCAACGGCAGTTTCGTCTTCCTGGAGTAGAATAAGCATAGACATGCCTGCATTGTAGATCACTGCAGCGAGAGCACTCACGGTTTTTCCCTCGAGAACAGAAGTGTCGCTTGACTCAACAATTGGAGTCACTACGATCTGGAAAATCCCCTTCTCTGGTGGTTGAAAAAAAGCTGTAAGGATTTTTTTCTGGTCTTCGGGGTCTACGGCACAATCTGTTACGATAATCTGGTGCTTGCTCTTGATTCCTGAAAATCTAATTTTTAGCTGATTGGTCTCAACCACCACCCGAGTTGGAGCCGCAACTTTGCTTTTCTTCTGTCCAAGAATCGGTTCTGCCGGGAATAGAAAGCCGCCGTTATCGCCGGAGCTGACTGCGCTGAGATAAAAATAAAAGACATCTCCTGGTGCAGCTGCGGCAGCAATTAATTGTAGTACACTATCGAGATTATGAACAGTAGCATCATCATTATATAACGTGTGCGAAACAATCTTGCTTACTCTTGACAAAGACCCTTCGTGCAAATATGTGAAAGCCGGTTTCTTGTTTACATCTGCAGTTGTGCGTTTAAGAACAGCTTGCACATCAGCAACGGCACATGGTTTTCCGGGCGTACCATTACGACACTCTTCAATTCCAATCCCAAGGAAATAAACCTTTCCAACAGAACCTTGCGCGCTCATTATCGAAGCGGAACATGTCGCAACTATCAGAAGAAGAAATTTCGCAATTGTAACTTTCATGAATGATTCAGTTCTTGTATTCAATATACTGAACTGTGAAATTAGCAACTTTTTCTGATAAGCATACGAGGACCCGGGCTTTGGTCTTCGAAATACGCAATAATACGTAGGGTTTGTAATGGACTTTTGGCCGACGAAAACATAGAACCCTAATATGAAGGCATCTTTTATTGATGCGAGTAATTCAATCACATATTTTTGATCTCCTACTTTCGTGTGATTTTGTGAAGGAGTTTTGTTTTTGGCAAACCTATTGCTTTATATTTGCATCATACATCATAACCAAATTATTAACCAACAACATTAACTACTATGAGAAAAAATTTGTTCATGCTGCTGATTGCAGTACTGTCGTTCGGATTTGCGAATGCGCAAACCAACGGAAAAAGAGAGCACGTTATTAAAGACGTGAAAGCAACGAAGATGGTTCCAGGATCAACACGAGGCAGCACGAAAGCCAAGCCTACGACCGACGTAATTGTAGAGGCGCCAACTAATCGCGGATCTGGAAGTTATTGCTACTTGACTTTCGATAACTATACCGGTTACAACATTGACATTTGGGTTGATGGAAACTATAAAGGATGGGTTGAAGCTTGGGGCAAGGGAGATGTTACAGTATACGGCGGGTACACGTCATGGTATGCAGAGAGCGCGGGTGGTGGATACTCTTGGTCGAATAGCGGAGATTGTTTCTCTGATTGGTATATCAATCTACGTTATTAAACAATACAACATGTATGATAAAAGGCACCCGGGAGGGTGCTTTTTTTGTACCCACTTTTTTGATAGTGAAAAAGTCATCATCTCACAAAGAAGTCAAACCAAGAAGTTTTCTCTCCTACTTTAGTGTGATTTTTATTTTTCGTCCCGATAGGCATTTTAATTGAGTTATATTTGCTTAACCTGAATACCAAAAATTTATCGTTATGATAAAGCATCTTTTGATGTTGGTGATTGCTTTGTTGTCGTTCGAAACAGCCAACGCACAAAATCCAAATGGGAAAAGAGAACACATTGTTAAAGACGCGAAAGCATCAATAGTGACCGACTCTGCCGCATCTAACAAAATCAACAGTGTGATACCCTCCACCGATGTTATAGTAGAAGAACCTGCAAACCGAGGAAGTGGAAGTTATTGTACCGTTGTGTTCGACAATTACACTGGTTATGCAATTAACGTTTACATTGTTGACGTTGATACAATCTACAAAGGTTGGATCGAACCATGGGGCAAAGGAGAGATATCATATCCTGGCGGTTGGACTTCCTGGTATTGCGAGAGCGCCGGAGGGGGGTGCTTTTGGACGAACGGAGGAGATTGCTTCTCTGACTGGTATGTGAATCTTCGTTATTAAACGCAACATTGTCCATATGCTATGATCTCTCCAATCAGAAGAATGATAGTTTTTTCGTTTCCTACTTTAGTGTGATTTTTGTTTATTCGTCTTTATTGGCATTTCAATTGCTTTACATTTGTTTTACGTGGAGAGCAAAAAAATTGTCGCTATGAAAAAACAAGTTTTGACATTTGTGATTGCTTTGCTATCGTTCGGATTTGCTGATGCGCAAAATCCAAACGGGAAAAAGGAACACGTCATAAAAGACGTGAAGGCTACTAAGATGGTTGGCGTGCGCGGCCCAGGCAAAGTGAAAAATGATGTGCCAACCACAGACGTCGTTCTGCCTGCGCCAACGAATCGAGGATCGGGTAGTGAGTGCTTGTTGACGTTCGATAATTTTACCGGATTCTGGATCAAAGTTTATGTTGACGGGAACTTCAAAAGATATGTTGAGCCATGGCGAACCGGAGAAGTAACAGTTTATGGCGGATGGACGACGTGGTATTGTGAAACAACTGGAGGAAATATGTCGTGGGAGAATAGCGGAGATTGTTATTTGGATTGGTGGATAAACCTGCGGGAGTAATTAAGATGATTATTGCTTCGCAGAGATTGCTTTTCTTTTAACATCATATTACAATGAGGAATTTTTTTTTATTTACATCTGCGGGTTTGTTGTTCTGCTTAATTGCTGGGTTTAGGAGCGCGTTCTGCCTTTCACAGGCAACCGACATTCCGGAAGCGAAAGCAGGAACACTTCGTGCAACACAAATGTCGTACCCGCGCGTTAAAGCAGCATATCAAACAAAATGGGATAGCATAAGCTCAAGATTGAATTCACTGAATGTTCCGGTAGACCAACTTGAGGTTTTTATTCGCGCATTCAAGAGTGAACTGGAGCTGGAAGTTTGGGTTAAACAAAAAACAGACACAGTCTGGCAGATGTATACGAAATACGATGTAATCAAGAAGTCAGGGAAGTCCGGTCCAAAACGTTGCCAGGGAGACCATCAGGTGCCAGAGGGATTTTACAATCAATCACAATTCAATCCGGTGAGTCAGAATTTTCACTTGAGTCTGGGAGTAAGTTATCCAAATGCTTCTGACAAATTTTTTGCGTGCAAAGGAGATCCCGGCAACGCCATCATGATTCACGGGGCTGGAGGAAGCACAGGTTGTCTTCCAATTTCAAATGATGCGATTGAAGAGCTGTATATACTTTGTATAGAGGCAAAAAATTCCGGCCAAAAAGAAACTGAAATTCACATTTTTCCGAAGCGACTTACAGATCAAAACTTGGCTCAGCTAAAAGCGAAAGAAACTGATGTTAAAGTGCACGCGTTTTGGGATAATTTGAAAATTGGTTATGATTGGTTTGAAGCGAAGAGGAGTCTGCCAATAATAAGTGTAGATGGAAGTGGGAAATATATTTTTGATTAAACGCAACTTAAAGCAATTGTGGTTAACGCATTTATAAAATAATTGAAGACGAATAGATTACTATAGAAACAACAAACTAGACTGCACTAATATGAAACGGACACTTCAAATTATTATTCTCGCGACATTTGTTTTTTTGTTCAACCAATCTGGACAAGCAGGAGTCAAGCGCGCACTCATCATTGGCATTGACAATTACGCCCCCACACCGCAAACACCAGCGGCTTTCGTTCGCGGGAATGTTGAGGCCGATCGACTGCAAAATTTAAAGGGGTGTGTTAATGACGCTTTGTCAATGCGCAATCTTGTTATGGCTCGTTATGGTTTCCAGGCCCAAAACATTGATACGCTTTTCAATAAGCAAGCAACTCATGAGAGCATACTTAATTCGCTCAACATTTTGATCAGTGAGTGTCAGGCGCAGGCGGGGGATGTAGTTCTGATTTATTATGCAGGTCACGGATCACAGGTGAAGAATAGCAAATCCAATGATGGAACAGGATTAGATCAAACTATTGTTCCTTCTGATCTATGGGATATCCGCGATAAGGAGCTTACTGTTTTGTTCAACCAGCTCCTTGATAAAGGAGTTACACTTACTTTGATTTTTGATTGCTGTCATAGCGGGTCTCTTGCCCGGGGTAGTAGTTTGCCGGTGCAATATGTTAGTCGGCAGTATCCCTCGGTCGATCTTGACTTTGTTGACCCTAGTAATCCTGACAAACCGGAAAGTCGCGGAACGCTTGTCTTCAGTGCTGCACAAAGCGATCAGACCGCAAAAGAGTCAAAAGATGAAAACGGAATTTCGCATGGTGCTTTTACTTTGGCCTTGCTTCGTGCAATCAATAGTTCTTCAACAAACGAAAGTGCAACGAACATTTTTCTCCGGATGGTTGCGAATTTGAAATCAGTTGGTGGTCCCAATGATCAGGATGCGGTTATGGGTGGGACGCCGGAGCGAATAAGCGCAACGTTATTTGGAACTCCCGTTACAGAGGGAACCACGAGAACTGTTGTCGGGGTGCAAGAAGTTGCTGGCGGATATGTTTACTTGCGGGGCGGATATGAATTATCGATTTATCCTGGATGCCGTTTCGCAAAAGTTGACGGGAAAGACACGCTTGAGGTTATTTCTGTTGGAGGAATTGGTGCGAGTATTGCGAAAGTAGCAGTGGGAAATATCAACTCATTTCATCCTGGAGATCTGGTTGAGATGTTGAACTGGGTAACTCCTGACAAACCCACACTTTTGATCTGGAAACCAGAGTGTAGCATGACGGAGGCAGAACTTAAGACTGCCATAGCACCGGTGAATAGTTTGTTCGCATCCGGCTATTGTACCAATGTATTGGATCCAACCGAAAAAGCACCGCAGTATGTCATCCAATACAATGCCGGTCAATGGCTGATTACGCAGGCGGCGACCGATAAGATCAAGCATATGACAAGCTTGACGGAAAAAAATCTGAAAAGGGACATTGTGAAAGGCTCCAGTGTTTGTTTGCAGCTACCGCCAACCAAGGAACTCAATGAAGCCTTACTGAAAAAAATTGGAAAGGGAAGTGAAAACTCGGCCATTGACTTCACACAAAACCCAGAAGCGGCAAATTACATTTTAACAGGAAGAAACAATGGAGGGTTGGAGTATGCTTTAATCCGTCCAAATGTTTCTTCGTCCGATACAACTTTCATGACTTCGCTTCCGTTGCGCACAAACTGGTTTGCTACTGATCCGGCAACGAAACCCGCAGACTCACTTTCCAATTATGCTGTGCGACTCGGAAAGTTGAATGCATGGCTGAATCTTTATGCCCCGCCTGACGATTTTCCTTATTATCTGGGAATCAAACGTGCTGGCGGAGCCTTGTTACAACCTAATGAAATTGTGTATGAAGATGATCGTCTGGAACTCGTTTTGTTGTTGGATACTCTTCGCGCAACAGTACATCATTCAATGCGCTACGTTAATGTTTTCGGGATTGATAGCAAAGGTAAAATGGTTCTATTATATCCTCGCCCTGAGTTAGGAGACGGGAACAAAGTGCATTTTATGGGAAAGTGGCAGGCTCCTAAAATGATTCCACTTATGAAAAACAGCAAAGATCCACTCGGTTTCGACATTAGTGAACCTTTTGGGTACGATACTTATTTTATGGTTGCTTCGGAAGCTCCATTGCCATCAGACATTTTCAAATCTGATGGAGTGATAACACGCGGTGCTGGTGAGCCAGGAAATGGTTTAACCAATATTATGCGAAATTGCGGAACTCGTACGCGCGCTCCTAAAGAAGATCCTCCAGTAGCAACTGCAAGCAAGTGGTCGATTAATAAGATAGTAGTGAAGAGCGCGCCCAAGAAGAAGTAGGTTAATCAATAACGTTTAGCAAATTGTGCCGATCCAATGGGGAGAGTCTTCAAATATTATCTGACAGCTCTCCCTGTTTTTTTAACACTGGGGAATGGTGGGCATTGTCTGGATAGTTTGCGATCTTCATTTGAATCGCGTGTTGACTTATCTGCATTCACGATAAATCTTGAACCTGCAGAAAGACTGATTGGAGAAACCTGGTTTATTGGAATAGGAATCAATCACTATCAGGATGCTTCTTTGCGCGATTTGAAGAACGCGAAAAAAGATGTGCTCGATGTGTTTGATAAATTCTGCAAAGATTACGGATTCAAGAGAGAACGAAGCGTATTACTTTTTGATTCTACGGCAACGAGAAGTGCGATACTCGCAGCGCTTCTTCACATTACACAGTTGGCTGACGGGAGCGATAACATCGTTGTTTATTACGCAGGACATGGAACGTATTCTGACTCAACCGCAACGGGTTTCTGGATTCCTAGTGATGCACGAAAGGATAATTTTCTCACCTATGTTTCTTACGGAGATTTAATGAATGATTTTGTTGGGCAATGTGAAGCGCGACACGTTGTGATTTTTAATGATGCCTGTTTTGGCGGAACGATGTTTTCGCATGAAGTTCGTGGATCGTCACCAAAAATAAGAGAGCTTCAGAAAATTCACACAGTGCCGGATACCGGACAAACAACACGTAGCGACGATCCGGGAATGCAACCCGACGCCGAGTATGCGAATATGTATTACGACAAGCTGGAGCAAATTTATTCTCGCGAACTTTTCACTTCCGGTAGGCGCGAACAAGTATTGGACGGAGCTGCGGGCACACACAGTCCGTTTGCGCAAGCCATTCTGGATTACTGTAACCTCGATCATGAAATTTTCACAGTTGCAGAAATGGCAGAAGTGGTGAAGAAAACTGTTGCGATGAAAACCGGGCAAGTGCCACGTTATGGAGCATTGTCGAGTGCGGGAGATGACGGAGGAGAGTTTGTGTTTAGGAAGAAATAGAATAATGCACTATCACATCACACCTTACTCTGAATCGTCGCCTCCAAATTCCGATAACGCATTTCAATTTCAGATGCAACAACAGATGCAAATCCTGACCAGGGCTCTGCTTTCATGTTGATTGAACCATTAATCTGTTCATTGAAATCACAAATGTGATTGTGATTGTCTTTCAATTCAGAAGTACAAACTTCCCGTTTCCCTTCTTTGTACATCTGCAATGAAACAACATCCAGGTGATCATCAATTAGAATGATTGAGCCCCCATGAAGCGGCTGCGACTTAGTTGTGTCAACAACCCATCCTCCGCCATTGTAAACTTTTACCGGCTCCTTGTATCCTTCAAATTTCATAAGTTCTTCGAATGGCTTGTGGGTGTGACCAAATACAAACGACACTTCAGCAGGCACATGATCGTTAAGTTCTTTCTTGATATGATTCAAAACAAAAGATTCCATGAAACGCTTCAGTCCTTTTGTAGCATCAGGAGTAAGAATTACTTCAGGTTCATTTCGTTCGCCGGAAGCGAGCTTTCCTAAAGTTGCGCTCAAGATGAGATGAAGAATATCAGTTTCGGTTTTTTGGTGCGACTCGGCCTGAGCTTTGTTCGTCATACTGAGGGCAATGTTGCGCATCAAAAGTTCAACCTGCTTCGGATCTTGAATCTTGTCATAAATCAGGTTGATGTCTTTTCCAACAGAACCGGAACGACCAAGTGTTGAAAAGAAAAAATCTATCCACGCAAAATTTTCCGCTTCGAGCTCTTCGAAATATTCCGGAGCCGGACGATCAGGAAAAATCCGGGAACGCAGATTGGTCATCAAAGAATACATCGATTCCACATAGTGGCCATGACAAATAACAACACATCTTTCTTTGTCTTCAGATAACAATGCGTGAGCAGGATACGCAGCGGTAACGTTGACGTTTTTCAGATTATCGAACCGACGAAACAGCGCGTTAAAGAAAGTAACTGGAACCGGCTCAGGATTAAACATCGCGGTCGTGTGCGTTTCATCTTCTATCAATTGACCCGACTTTGATGAGCCCAGATAATTAATGAAGTAACTGTTCCGGGCCATTTCCCAGATGTTATGATCATGATTTCCGGCGACGAAAAGAATTTCATCGTCGAACATAAACTCTCCATCTGCTGTCATCATTGCTTCAATGAATCGCTCAAATGCCATTGCGGCATTGTTGGTAGTGGTGAGCGCGAGTTCAATCACATCTCCATTCAGAATCAATGTTGGTTTCTTGCCGCCTTTGTTTTTCGAAATTACATCACGGAGACATTCAACCATTTTAGTCAGGACAAGTCCCGGCTTGAGTGTATTGGTCTCGGAAGTTTCTTCAACTAAGTTTGTCAGCAAACTGTTTTCTGCTCCGAAATGCAAATCAGAGAAAACAACATATCGTACATCAGACATAATTTGTTTTTTTTAGTGTTTATGCCTTGTAGAATCTATTGAAGTGTTCAAGGATTGACGGGAATACATCAGTCACCGAATTTTTTCCATACATGCAATCGTTGTGGCCGTATCCTTTGATCGAAGTGAATTTGTAAAGGTCTTTGCCGTTCTTCGCGCAAAGATTGTTGTAGGTGGTCTCAAGACTTTTTGCTTCGAACAAAAGATTTTTTTCTCCGTGGATGAACGAAATCGGCACAGCGAGATTTGCAAGATTCGGACGATATACATCTTTGCCTTCCATATCAAGCAAATGGTGCGCCCTGATCATTGCCGTCAATTGCTCATAAGTTGTAATGTTGGCAACCTTGAACATTTCTACTGTAGCCTTGTGAGTAGCATCATTTAAGTTGCTGTGTTCGTAAAGAGGCCCGAACATAAATGTCATGCGATGACAAGATGCGTTGTTGCAGTATTGTGAGATCGGTGCAACATCTGTACACGCTTGCAAGAACACGTCATACAATTTCTGCTCCCAATTCTCATTGGTGGTAGCGTACGCGGAAAGTGATTTTATTCCGAGATGATCAAGAACCTGTGGAGCGTGAAGACCAGCCTTCAATCCAACTTGAATCGCAGGATAAAAATCACTTGCAATCTGAGCGCTGACAATTGAGCGAACTCCTTTCACGCCGCCCGGCATGGACATCGCCATGAAAAGTGAAATCGAGCCAACGCAATGCGCAATAACATCCACATCTTTCGATCCTGAGACAGACTGAATTTTTGCGATGGCAGCAGGCCAATCGTATTTCGCAATTGAATCGAGAGTGTGTTGTTGGCTTGAGGATTCAAGAAAATTACTAAGCCTGTAATCAAACAACCAAACGTCATAGCCATGAGCATAAAAATACTCGGCCATATTGGTGTCGATTGTGTCGATTGCAAATGTCAAACGATTTCCACTGAAGCCATGCGCCATTACAATCGGAGCTTTCTTCGGAGTCGTATCTTTCTTCGGATCGTAGTAACGTGTAAGTAATAATTGCGCGCCATCTTCTGTAACAATTGGATGAACTTCGGGAGCGCAAAGGCGCAACTCGCGCTTCTTTCTAGGAACAGCATCCGGATTGTAAAAATTATTTGGAGAAAGTACGCCACCGTAAATATCCCAAAGTGAGCCGGCGAAGAATTTTCCGAAAGCGGTCAAAGCCTTTAAACCTTCAACCACATTCGGAGCGTTCAATGATTTCATCGTGAGCATCTGCTTGGAGAAGTCTTCCAAGAGAATGTGAAGAATTCCTTGCCCAAGAATTTTGCCTTTGTCATCATGGCCTTCAAAAATTGTGATGTACAAAGTCGAAGTGTCGGGCCACATGTCAAGATGTTGGTCGTGATGAACAACTTTGTGTCCTTTGAAATAAAACTTTCCACCTTCTTCGCTGGTGAGTTTCATTGCGTACTTCATCAGTTTTGTTTCAACTTCGTCCGGATTGTCAACGAACAAATTGAATATCCCTTCTGACGCATTGAGTGGACTCGCAGATAATCCGGGAGCGGTAACCGTGCCCGCCAAGATTGCAGCATGATTCGGCTCCTCAATCATTGTTTTGGAATCCTTGCTTCGGATTGTCAGCGTAAATTGAAAAGCCTCTTTCTCTTTTTGGCCTTCATCAAATCCGGCTTGATAATTATTGTTGGCGATTCCTTTCTTGAAGAAACCTTTCATGGTTTCTGTGAACTGCACTCCAATTGTTTTCGTTGTTGTTTGGGAAGGCTGTAATTGTTTTGTTGAAGCGTAATCAATTGTCCAGCCTTTATCGGTTGCCATCAATGCACAGCATCTTTCAGAAATTGCAGAAATGGTGATCAATGGATTGACGCCAAGAGAACGCGGAACAACAGAGCCATCCGTGATATAGAATCCTTCATGAACTCCGGAAGGAGAATCTTTTGTAAACACCTGCCCTTTGTGATTTACAACTCCATTCTCAATCGTGTCAGCCATGCAACATCCACCCAAAGGATGAACAGTTACAAGTGATTTTTTCATCATGTCAACCCAAACCGGATTCTTGATGTATTCTCCGGAAAGCGCTTTTGTTTCGCTTCGCAATTGAGTATCGGCATCAACGAAGTGTGATTTTGCTCCAACACCAGCCCAATCAATATCGAGGTTGTTATTTTTTAACAGCATCTGACCATCGCTTCCATCATGACTCATCATGAGATAAGTTTGCGTGTTTCTGATTGCTCCGTGATACGGCCCTTTTACCCGGCTCGCAACTTTTTGTTCTTCATGACCCATCCAGTGAAACAAACTTTTGTCGTTTGCTTGTCTTTCATCAACACCAACAGTATGACTGAGAATTTCCAATGCCAGAGGAAGAACAGTACCAATTGCACCGGGGATCGCAGCGTCTTCCACAATCATTCCATCTTCGAGGTTTGGTTTCCCGCGCAAATCAATTACGCCAGTGATGCATGGTCCGGCTTTCTTTTCCTGCTCAAGCGAGTGGGCGCCTTCGCCAAGTCCGTCAATAATTTGATCAGTGTTGTAACCAAATCCTAACACATCTCCATTGCCGGAGAAGGAATATCCAACTTTATCGGAAACAGAAAGTCCTTTTGCTTTCGAACGTAACAGGATTTCTGTAGAGCCCAGCGTTCCTGCGGACAATACAACTACATCGGCGGTTACGAATTGATCCGGAGCGTGAAATTTATCGGAGCCGGAGTTCACGAGTGCATAATACACCCGCCACTTATTTCCGTTTTTTGCAATGTAGCTTACTTTTGCTTCAGTGAAAATTTCCGCACCGTGCGCTTTTGCATCAGGAAGATAATTCATGAGAATTGTATTCTTCGCGAAGTTGTTGCATCCCGAGCAACAATCACCACAGAGATTGCAAGGCTTCTGTTCAACGCCAACGTGATTTTTTCCGTCAACGTCAAAATTCACATTGATATCTGTGCGATAAAATTTTTCTCCGTTCGCTTCGGCAGATTTCTGCAAGCCTTTCAATTTGTTGAGTTCAATTGAAGCCGGTAACGGTTTTGCGCGAAGCATATCTTTTGCCAGCGCGTAACCCTTATTCAACAAACTTGTTTTATTGTCAAACTCTTCTCTTAATTCTACAGGCCATTTCACATCATCAAATACCCGCTCCTCCGGATTAATGGAAACGTTTGCGTCGATCAGAGAAGTTCCTCCTAGTCCGCAAGCAACGAGTACACTGATGTCTTTGTGTACGTGTAAATCAAACATTCCAGTATGTGATCCAATTGTTCCCAGAGCACCGTTGATTTGCATTTCTGCATTTGTCTCGGCAAGCGTATTTGGATATTCTCCAGGCTGCAATTCTTTCCCGCGTTCAATGACGCAAACTTTTTTCCCGGCACGCGCCAATCGTGAAGCGCTGATTCCGCCTCCATAACCGGAGCCAATAACAACAACATCGTAGCTTTCTTTGATTTCAGCCGCAGAATTTGAAAGATAATTCATAAAGGTTTGTTTGGTTAGGGGTTGTTATTAACTGATTCTTTTTTCCGAATAGAATATTGAGTTTGAGTCGTATGATATTCTGTACATGCAGAACAACATTCCAATATTTCCAATAAGGAATTGAATGATTTAGGTGATGCAGGTCAAATATACTATTCTATATTTCCTGACCAAATAAATGAGATTGGCGTGTGTAGAAATGTCAGGACAAATCAGAATAGCTCTACTCGGAGGTAAGATGTGCAAGGTGGAGGGATTTGCAACGCGCAGAATTCTACTAAATGCGGAAGCTTCTCATTTGGTTTTTGTAGCCGGCACCAAAACAAAATCTCCGTTGCTTCCATCGTGCCTTCCGAATGAACGCAGTACTGGCTCCGTAATATTCATCTGAAGGTCCTGATAGATCTTGGCAGGTGTAACAAACCCTTTTCCTTCGTTCAAAGATTTGATCAACTTGTCAGCGAAAGGGGAGTGCAATTGTGATTGTTTCCAATAATCGGGAACAGGAATTGAACCCGACGCAAGAAATAATCGCGAGAAGTATTTTGTTTTGCGATCGTGAAACTCGATAGGATTGAGATCAGTTTTCATTGATGCGTAATCAGGAACTGCCACAGTCGGAGCGATTGGATCAAACTTTCCTCCGAAGCAAACATCCAGAATTACGAAAACGTTTCTCGCCGGCCATGCATCGAACATGCTTTTCAAATCGTACCAATGCAAATACGAGGAGTTAGAAAACTGATCTACACTAGGACTAAGTCCGTCAATTGGAACAATGTGTCCGCAGGTAGTTCTCGAGTTGTAATAACCATGTCCAGCAAAAAACACAATGACTTCGTCTGTTGAGTCCAATGTTGTTTTCAACCGATAGATTGTTTCGAGAATAGAATCTTTTTTTTGATTGTAGAGTGTGTCAACTTCGTACCCATATTTTTCACTGAGAATCTTTGCGACTGAGCGTCCATCATTAATTGGATTTCTCAATTGCGACCATGACGAGCTTTCGTATTTATTTGTAGCAACAACGAGAGCAATTTTACGATGCTTCCCTTTCGCGGAAGTATCAATTGGTTCGGGGTCGGGATCGAAGCCGCGGTTACCGGAATTTAACAGAAGAAAGAGGTCGCGGAATTTTGATTCTTCGTAGACTCTTGAATAAACGTAAGGGGTCCAGTTATCACAAGTTGTTTTCCGCTTACATTCCAGCTCGACAGAAATTAATTCGGATTCAAACATTAAGGCGCCTTTGTCTTTAATATGAACAATCGACTTGGCCAGATTAGGAAGTTGTAATAGATAATGTGCGAGATGGCCATTAACTCGTTTCTCGACTTCGTTTTCAGCAAACCTGCATTCGCGCCCTTCCTTGGTTGTAGTAATAATGGTTCTCGCTCGGTTTTTTGCGCCAGAAATAAAAAGGTTATTTTCAAAAAGAGACGCCATGAGCGCATTAGAAAAAACCGAACCCATTCCTGCTTCAGAAATAATAATCTGATTTTCACAAGGGATTCTCGACAACCACTGAGCAAGAAGTGGAATGGGAATGCGGGAGGTGTCATTTGTTCGTTCGCTTGGAAAAGCGGTTCCGCTCAGATAAATCGCTGCGCTGTCACAGTTGGTTAGTGAAACGTTGTTTGACGTGAACCCTGCGAAAAGAAAAACAAAAGTGTCTACCGGCCTGCTTTCGCTCGCAATACTGTCAATAGCCTTTTTTATGGAGGAGAACGAAGCTTGTCGGTCAAGAAGTATGTGTTGCCTGGTGCCCTCACAAAAATGCCCTTCCGGGAACTTGAATGAGAATGAATCTACGTCAGACTGAAGTTTTCTGGAGATATCATAAGCATCATTTGCGCACCCCAAAAAATTGTTACCGTCATAAGTGTCGATGCCAATCAATAAGGTGTGGATGATACCTGGCTCGGGATCCACGGTCGCTCCAAAGCGGATCTTGTTCGTAGAGTAAGAATCTCCGGCACTGGCTCGCGGAGCAACAGAGAAGGCGAACAATAAACAAGCAAATGCAATGGGAATGAATAGATTTATGCGCGTTATCAATTGTTAAGTTGTTATAGTGAATTACTAACTATTTTCATCTTACTACTAGTGCCATTCTATTCCAAACCGCATAAGGTGTTCCCATACTTGCAAACGCGCCCCAGGCAGAAGGATCAGGATTCTTCGCTTTGTATTTGAGAATTGCTTGTCTTAGATTTTCGGCTGGAAAAAATGATTGAGGCGCTTTCATTTCTGTAATGAACCCCGTCATTAATTCAAAAGCAG
>CAZBYM010000051.1:0-14375 GCA_964495745.1 uncultured Chryseobacterium sp.
CGATGTTGGCAAGGGACGCGTGATTGTTCTCATTCACGGATTTCTTGAATCGCTGGAAGTTTGGTTCGGAAATAGTTTCGCAATCGAATTGGCAAAACATTATCGCGTTGTTGCAATTGATTTACCAGGGCATGGAAAATCGGAATGCATGGGATATGTGCATCGCATGGAGCGGATGGCGTTGGTGGTAAAAGATGTGATGGATGAATTGGGTTTGCGGCGCTATACAATTGTTGGTCACTCTATGGGCGGATATGTTGCCTTGGCTTTCGCGGAAAAATTTCCTGAACATGTGAGTGGATTGTGTTTGTTTCATTCTTCAGCACTTCCTGACAATGAAGCAAAGAAGATTGATCGGGAACGCGCAATCCGATTGGTAAAAAAATCGCCAACAAAATATACGAGCGCGTTGATCGGAAGTTTGTTTGCTGTTGCAAATCTGAAGTACTACAAAAATGAAATTGCCTGGTTAAAGCGCATGGCAGTAAAAACGAAGACGCAAGGAATTGTTGCCTGTCTTGAAGGAATGAAAGTGCGGAAGAATCGGGAGAATATTTTGCGCTACGCACCTTTTCCGGTGATGATAATTGCGGGGGAGCGCGACAATGTAATTCCGTTTGCGTCGCTGGAAACTCAAGCAGAATTACCTGAGGACTGTCGATTGCTTGCGTTGAAAAAAACAGGGCACCTTGGATTTTTGGAGGCGAAGGAAATTTCGGTTAAGAAGTTGAGGGCGTTTTGTGGATATGCTTTCCGGATAAAGGCGGACAATAGTTGAGTCGCTAAATTAATTGCAATTCTGATTGGTGCGCCTGCGGCGGGCTTTACACGGCGAACGGCGAAAAAATGCGTGAAGTCTGTTTCCCACGAGGAAACGGCGAGATCGCAATGCGATCCTCTGTGTCGCGTGGGAAATAGTAATGCGCAGTGACGCCGTTCGCCGTGTAAGCCCGCGGCAGGCGTTGTTGACATTGCGAAAGGTTTTGAAATACTACACATCAAAAAGTTTACATATAAAACATGCAATCACTTTTGAAGGTCTGGACAATTATTGGTAAGAATCTTTTGCGGGGTCCTTAATTACTGCACCCGAAATCTCGCAGTACGTAATTTCTCTCCATCCATCAAACACACTTCGTAAACTCCAGGAGATAAGCATGTGACATCAATTGGATCTGATGCAACACAATCATATTTTCCATTACACTTCTCGGTTCCGCCAATATCAAAAATGGACCAGGAACACATCTTCACACTAGTTGGGGGTTCTAGGTGAAGTGTTTTTCCTTCCAATCTGTAATTCAGCCCTTCTTGCCTTGTCAATAAATTCATAGGGTCAATCTTAAATCTTTATACACTTACGCACGAGGTTGTGTAGAAGTTTGAAGATTTCGATAAATAGGGTTTTGTGGGGGATAAAATGAAGTGTGGAGGTATTGAAGTATGATGGCGTTGGTATAGCATCGGCTTTCACCAAAGAATTCATGTGTTAATACATAAATACCACCAGACTGTTCTACCAAACTCAACTATTGCCTGATGAATTTACTCGTCAACACTACAGAACCCTTATTTATCCTGACGAAGTAAACTCCAGCAGCAAGATCGCTTGTATTTACAATCACAGAGTTGCCCGACAGTACAGAAGTTTGTTTAACGACTTTACCATTGATGTCAAGAATCTCAATAATTGATCCGACTGAATTGTCGCCACAAATAATGTTGATGGATTCGCCCGCTGGATTCGGATAGATGCTGATCGATTGTTCCTGAACAGAATTTACTGCGAGTGGATTTTCATCACAGGTACACGGATTATTTTGCGCGTAGAAAGCGTGAGCGCTGTCGGCTGCATTTTGCATGACCGCAACACTTGATAGAGGTCCGTTTGTTCCGCGACCGAAAACATATGCAAAATCCAAACATGACGATTGAGCGGGCGCTAGTGTAAATGGTCCGGTACTCGCAAGTGCTCTGCGATCGTTCGGCGTATTTCCTGAAGACGCTTCATCCCACGGAGCTTGTGGAACAAAATTGGTTCCCCAGCCTAAAGGATCTGTATTTCCAGGAAACATAAAATCACTCTGAGTCACGCCTCCGTATCCATTTCCACCATATGTAATAAGAGCGGAATCTTTCCATTGTCCGCTCATGTATCCATAATAATCATCTGCATATTCAGGATTTCCGGTTACTGAAAAATCATTGTTGTAATAAACGAAGTGCGACAAGAGACTGGTTTCTCCGACTTCATCGGTTGTTCCATTTCGATCATTGTCGATTCCATCTCCTGCATCGGCTTCAGGTCCGCGGAGAAATACAAGACCTTGTGCCGGTGGATTTGCGCCATATGTCCATGGCCCTGGAGTTGCTGAGTTTCCATCATTTATATCTCCGTTATATCCATATGCAATATTTCTCTCTACGTCACATCCAACATAATCATCAGTCCAATGACCAATATCGAAGTCGGTCCATTGCGCCCAATACATATCTGAGTAAATGTTCGAACTTCGATTGTATAATTTGTAGTTGATAAAAATTGTGCTGTCGAGCCACGTGCCCGGAGCTGAGTAGGCATACATCGTAGCGTGAACTTCTACAGAGAGTTTTGTTCCTCCTGTTTCGCCATGAAGATTACGATCGTCGTTGAACATAAAGAACAAAGCCTGGTCGCCTTTCATGCATGGATAGTCTCCCGCATTCGGATCGTAAATTCCATCACTGTTTCGATCTATGTATGGAGCAAGTTGCGGAGCTTGTCCGGAAGGAACATCACCATTGCCTGGCCACGATGTGATAACACCAGGAATTGTATAAGAAGGATAAAGGGAAGGATTTGCAAACCACATTAGAAAAGAATCGATGGTAGTTTTATTAATCTTCCAGACTTTATTCCATTGTGCATCCGTTGCTGTGGAATAACTTGAAGTATTCATGACTGGCCCAGGATAAAAATCATTTCCATTCTGTCTGTACACTTGTGCGCCGAGATGCAATGCGCCCGTAGTATCGAACCCGCCAATCCATGAAGCACCAGCGAAAATGGTGTATTTCATACTATCTCGCGGAACCTCGAAACCAGCTGTGTTGTAATTCCAAAATAAATCTCCATTGGAGATGGCAACAGTTTTTACTTGATTAATATCAATGGTTGCAGTTGCCCACGTTTGCGCAGATAAGTTTAGCGCGAATGAACAAAAGCAAGTGATAGCGAGTAACGATTTTTTCATGCGATTGAATTTTGAAATATATTACCAGTTGGGAATTTGAATCTTCCAGCAATTTCGATCAATGCGACGAGTTAAACAATTATTTGTTGCTCATGTTTATACAAGTCAAGTGAGGATATGTCTGGAAACAAAAAAGCCGCCCCACATTTCTGTAAGGCGACTTTTTACACACACACACTTCAGGAAAGAATAACGTTCATCACGTTATAGATAATAAAACCAACACACACTACACCAAATAGAATGCTGATGGTGCCGAGCCCGTCAACCGCAGTTGACACATGCTTTCTTGTTTCTGACTTTTTCATGGCACTTTGTTTTTGAGGGTTAAACTTGTATTTTGAGATCCCGTTCCCGATAGCTATCGGGATGAGATCGTTTCATCGGTGGCCGACACTTGACAGATTGAGCGGTTCGCTCTGCTTTGTGTCGACCTTATTGAGTTCTCTCATTTTGGTTCGACCAAACCGAGAGAGAAAATCCAAATAAAGAGCTGGGTGTAACTTACTGCTGATGCAACATCCCCGAATACACCGGCAATTAGCTGACACCCTCGGGCTCAGGGCCCGGCTCTTCAAGATCTTATTCGTAATTCAATGAGCGGATTCTATTTTCGATTTCAGGTGTTACGCTGATTTCTATACCAATATTACGGCGGTACAATGGGAAAGGATAGCGACTTTGTGTATGTGGCTACGCGGAGGTATCAAACGGGAATGAAAAAAGAATAACTGGCGAAGGAGTAAAATCCGTCGAATTCCACTTAGACGATAAGTGGTCGTGAAAAGAAAATAAGTGGAATTAAGCCTTGTTCAGTCGCGCAACGAACGCTTCTTTCTTGCGTCTTGAGATTTCTATTTGTGTGCCATCAGACATTACTGCGTAACCACCGTCGGTTTTGAGAAAACGTACAACGTGATTCATATTAATAAGGTGATGGTGATGCACACGAATGAAATCATCTGGAGGTAATAAATCTTCGTAATGTTTTAATGAAGCCGAAACGAGCAATTTCTTTTTGCTCTCCAGAAAGAACGTGGTGTAGCTTCCATCTGCTTCGCAACGTATGATTTCTTTCACGTTTACAATCTCGTATGCATTACCAGTAGGAAGCGTAATCTTGGAATATTGCTCAGATGGTTTTTTGAAATTCGAAAGCAGGAAACGAAGATTTTCAAGACTTGCATCACTTGGTTTTTTGTCTTTCAATTTATCGCATGCCACTTTGAGTTCATCGCCGTCAATTGGTTTCAGGAGATAATCAATCGCGCTGAACTTAATTGCTTTCAAAGCATGCGCATCGGACGCAGTTGTAAAGATGACATCATAGTTTGCATTTCCAATCCGCTCGAGCAGATCAAATCCACTTCCGTCGGCCATTTCGATATCGAGAAAAATAAGCGCGGGAGATTCTTTCTTGATCAACTCCACTCCCGAAGCAACAGAATCGGCAGTGCCGACGACATTTATTTCAGGACAATTCGTTTTCACGAGAGCAAGTAGAACTTCCATGCTCTTTTTTTCGTCTTCAATAATTACTGCGTTGATCATATCGTGCTTGTATATTCTGCCAAATTAGGAAACAGGGATGAATATATCAACTTGAGTTCCCGCAGCTGTTCCATCGGGATTCTTCAAATCGGTAATTGTCATGCTTAAATGTGAGCCTTGGAGGTTATTAATGAGTTCCAGTCGATCAGATGTAATTTTCATCCCAAGAGAGCGATGATCCTTGCGACCAGAGAGTTGACGCATTTCACGGGCCTTCTCACGACCAATTCCGTTGTCTTTGATGCGACAAAGCAAATTGTTGCCTTGCATGGTTAGTTTAATTTCGAGCTTCCCTCCGTCGCCACGCGGAGTAAGTCCGTGGAGAATCGCGTTCTCTACATAAGGCTGAAGCAACATTGCCGGAATCTCGAAATAGTCTGTGTCGATGTCATCGGCAATCTTTACACTCCATTCAAACTTGTTATCGAAACGCATCGCTTCAAGTTCCATATAAAGCTGGAGATATTCCATTTCTTCCTGAACTGTGATCACAGATTTCTCCGAGTTGTTCAAGATAACGCGCATGAGTCGAGCAAACTTGTTGAGATATTTTCCCGCGTCTTGCGATTTGTTGGTGAGAATAAAATGCTGAATTGAATTCAATGAGTTGAATACAAAATGCGGATTCATCTGCGCACGCAGTGCTTTCAATTCGTTCCCGGCAAGTGCCACACGCATTTCTGATTCGCGACGTTCACGTGCTTTGATTTGTTTGATGCGCCAGAATATGGCGAGCGAGAGCATGGCTACAGCAGCTATCGAGATCAACAACCAGAACCAGGATTTTTTCCAGAACGGAGTTGCAATTGTAAATGTGAACGTTGCCGGTTCTTCGTTCCACAATCCTTCGTTGTTGCAACTGATCACTTTGAATGTGAAAGTTCCGGAAGGAAGATTCGGATACCTCGCGATTTTTTCTTTTGTGGCTGGCGAATACGTTTTTTCAAAACCTTCCAGCATATACCGGTAACGAACTTTCGCCGGATTGGTTAAACAGATTCCAACATACTCGAAGGAAATGCTGTTGTCAGAATAATCCAGAGTGGAGTTATTGGCGAGCAATGTATCATGATAAAACAAAATTGTTCTCGTGATATTCGTCTTCGTGTAATATGGATTTGATCTGTATTCACGCGGATTGTATTTCATGAGTCCGTTCACAGTGCCAAACCACATGGTGCCATCTTCTTCTTCATAAATTCCGTTCGTATTACACTCTACGCCGTAAAAACCTTCTTCTTTACCAAACGTGTAAACCATTTTGGTTGCCGCGTTGTTGTAGGAATTCAAATCAAATTTGTTCACTCCTTGATTTGTTCCAATCCAGAGATATTCTTTTTTCAGATCAATGCCGAGAGTGTAAACAAGATCTGAATTGAGTCCGTGCTGTTCGCGGATGCTGTCAATTCCTTTTCCATCATAGATGTAAACGCCGTCAAGTGTCGCGTAGTAGAGTTTACCTTCCTTGTCTTCACAAATTCCAAAATATGAATCGGCAAGTAATCCCATTTCATGATTCACTTTTCTGAACTTACCATTCTCGAAGAGAAACAATCCTCCCCGATACGTTCCCACCCACATTTGGCCTTTGCTGTCTTCAAAAATTGACCAGACATCCGGTTGCGGACCGGCATATCGGATATAATATGGAGTAAGTGAATCATTCTCCATTTTTGTTATTCCGGTGTTTCCACCCATCCACAATATTCCTTTGGAATCACGAAAGAACACGTTGACGCTATCGTTGTTCAGTCCGTCTTCGCGAGTGTACGTTTTAACGACTTTGTTATTCTCAATATGAACTAAGCCGTTGTCGGTTCCAACCAGCAGCGAGCCATCATCCAATGCAATACAAGCGCTGGTTCTATCGGAAGGCATTCCATTTTTTTTCGAGAAGCCATAAAACGATAAACCATCGTATCTGAAAACTCCATGTGACTCTGAGCAAAACCACATGTCGCCGTTTTTCACTTTTGCAATTCCGAAAATGAAATTCCCCGTGAGTCCTGCCTGTTCGCCATAATGCGTGAATCCTTTTCCGCGAAAGCGAAACAATCCGGAATGTGTTCCCAACCAAACGTTATTTTCGAAATCATTAAACAGGCTGACAACATTCTCTGCGTTGACGTCGGTAGAAATTTTCGTTTGTTGAAATGAATTTCCATCAAAAGAAAATAATCCATTCGCAGCTCCAACCCACAATACTCCGCTGATGTCAGTGATTAATGAGTTAATTAATGGAATGTCTGTGCCCGCCAGTGGAATGAACTGTCGGAACAATCCGTTCTCGAGAAGAAATAGCCCATCTTGCGTTCCGGCAACAATTCTTCCAAGATTATCCTTGTTGATTGCTTTTATGTCGTTGTCGTAAAAAACGGGAAAGCGCTGCGAAATAAATTTTCCTCCGGTGAATTCATAAACGCCTTCTGTTGTTCCCATCCAGATTTTTCCTGTGTTCGGTTCCTGGAAGAAACAGAGAATCGATAACTCAGGAAATTTGGGATCAACGATCAGTTGAGTGAACTTGCCTCCATCCAATTTCGCCAGACCTTTAGTCGTGCCAACAAAGAGATTGTTTCTTTCATCACGCAACAAGCAATTGATTTCGTCTGAAGGCAGTCCGTTTTTTGTCGTGTACGTTGTGAAGACTTCATTTTCCAGTTTAGCAAGTCCTTCGATTGTTCCAACCCACAACACATTATTATCATGTTCGCAAATTGCATTCACCCAGTGATTCGGCAATCCATTTAACGGAGAATAATTCTGAAAACTGAATCCATCAAATTTGCTGAGTCCACCATAACCACCGGTCCACAAATATCCTTTTGAGTCCTGATAAATTGTGAACACTTGGACGAATGGAAGGCCTTGATCTACGGAGTAATTTCGAAAGTTGTAGGATTGGGAGAAAAGAGTCAACGACAAATTCCAAAAAACAAAAAACAAAAGAGCACAACGGGATGCAGGCGTTTTCCGGAACATGGAACTAAGTTAAGTGTTCCAGTGGATAACTGAAATACTATTCTATTTTGACAAATCGCGTGGTTGCGTTAGCTAATTCACTGGTTAGTTGCAGGAAATATATGCCAGTCGACAGTGAAGATACATCGATTGTGAAATTTTCACCGGCTATATTGCCTGATTGGATAAGATTTCCAGTCAGATCTGACACCAAGTAAGATTCACAATTGCAGACATTTTGTATGGTAAGTGAAAAGGTTGCGGGGTTAGGAAAGAGCGTAATTGGAGCTGTGCCAATTATTTCATTAACACCTACGCTAAAACAAATTGTAGTGTCTACTGAATTCGGAAATGTTGTTGTGGTTAGAGCCACTAATGGTATTATGATTGGTGTTAATGCGATCGGTGAAAAATTTAGTTGTGATGTAGCAATGGTATTTTGAACTGTCATAGGAATAGTTTCGTTACAACCGCTATTCCCCTGAGAATCTGTTTTTATTATGTATACACCCCCTGGGCTAATTTGAGCGTAACCAGTGATCACAAAACTTCCATCAGTGTGTTGTATCATTGAATTGCCATTGTCATACCACGCACCGCCGTAAGCTTTTGACCATTGAACGTTTCCTGTAGAATCAGTTTTTATTACATAGGCATCAGTGTGCCCAAAACCAAAACTCATTGTATTGCCAATAATCGCGTAACCACCGTCCGTTGTCTGAATAACGTCATTACCCATATCATAGTCTGTACCTCCAAAAGTTTTTGACCATTGATAATTGCCTGATGAATCTGTCTTAATCAGATATACGTCACTATCTATGTTGGGAAACATTCTTGATCCGCCGACAATGATGAATCCCCGATCCATTGTCTGGCGAACTGAATTACCTGTTTCCCAATAACCATTTTGGCCGTATAAGTAAGACCATTCAAGATTACCAATTGAGTCCATTTTTATTAGAAATAGGTCACCAAGTGTGTCTCCAAAGCTGGCGGTTTGTCCTGTGAGAACATAGCCACAATCGTTTGTTTGTGTAACCGATAATCCGAAGTCATAGCTACTGCCACCAAGGGTTGTAGACCATTGAGTGTTTCCTAATTTATCAGTCTTCCATACTAAAACATCTGCATTGCCTGCGCCGAAGCTATTGGTCCACCCACTAACAATGAATCCGCTATCGGCACACTGCGCAACCGAATATCCATATTCTTCATTGCTTCCTCCAAATGCTTTGCTCCATTGCAAAGTTCCACTCGAGTCTGTTTTCAGTAGATATACATCACTGTACCCAGACCCAAAACTTGTGCTGTACCCCGTAATAATAAATCCTCCGTCGTAAGTTTGATTGACGCAATATCCGCTTTCATCTCCTGCTACGTTGCCATATTGACGAGACCAAAGTGTATCACCAACTAAGTTTGTTCGAATGAGATAAATATCATATTCGGCACCATTCGAATAGTCGTTTGTATGACCACATATGACAAATCCGCCGTCTTGTGTTGTCCCTAGGGAATTTCCAGCAACATCAGAAGATGCCGAAGTACTTGACATAATTTTTTGGAACGTAGTTTGTGACGAGAGTGCTGCTGATGATAGAATCGTTATTAGACTGGTTAGTATTGACAGTTTCATCTCTATTCAGATTTATTAATATAGGATCATCAACTTATATATAGGCAACTGTACTGATGATATTCACGACGAGAAAAACTCTAATAGCCTTATCCACGGGCAGCCGATATTTGTGACTGCGCAATGCCTCAGTACATACTGGTAAAAATAACCGGGGTCCGGCCCAACATCCCCTTTGAAACCGGACCCACGGAGGATCGCATGTATTTCCAATACGTTACGAATCTAGGTCAGGTGGTGGTCTCGAAACAATTCAGGAAATGCAGCTTCTTTACAAGTCAAGATGAAAAGTTAGGATGCAACTCATTGAAAAACAACTGCGAAGAGAATTTTGAAATTACATTTTCAAGCCGAAACCACGATCATGAATGATTAAACAGTTCCAAATGCTGAGAAATTATCTTTTGACAAGCAACAGTTGACTCCATGCAGCGATGAGAAATAATTTCCGCAATGAATAGCGTTGCAACAAGACATACTGTGTTGTCGTCACTGCGAAATGATCGCCCGGAATTTGAACACGTCCAGAGAAATTTCGAAAAATCCTATTTCACGATGATTTTTGTCGAAACAGGAAGGGTAGTCGCTTCAATTCCTGAAGTGTTCACCATAACAAAGTACACGCCAGGAGAAAGTCTTTCGGTAAAATCAATTTTGAAATACGATACACCATCGTAATCCGAAATAAATGTTTCGGCGTGACAAGCTTTTCCACTTGCGTCGTAAACAACTACTTGAATTTGTTCTTCGGCATTGGCTGTGATTGAAAGTTGAATTGATTCTCCATCACCTGGATTTGGAGAAAGACCAACTGCTAATTCATCAGTAGGTTCATAGTTGATTGCAACAATTTCCGAATACGTTGAAATTCCATTCAGATCTGTTTGCTTGAGACGATAATAGGATAATCCGCTGTAAGGTGCATTATCGACGATTGAATAATTCCGAGGTTGTGTTGTTGTTCCTGCTCCATCAACTATGACCACAGTTTCATAAGTAATTCCATCTCTGGTTCTTTCAATTGTGAAAAAATCGTTGCCGATTTCAATAGCTGTAGACCAATTAACATCAACGTCGTTTTCATCATTGAGTGTGGCGTTGAATTCAACCAGTTCAATTGGTGGAACACTTATGTTCGATCCGTGAACGGCAATCGAGTTTAGTGTGAATAGAAAGCAAAGTGAAACCAGTGTATAGTTTTTCATACGGGGCAGATTTTTTATGCAAGAGAGACAAATTTGGGTTAGTCTGAATTAGGTTTCAAGCCAGCAATAGCCACCGCCTTACTGATGTAAGATTATCGCGGAAACTGTGAAGTTTCGCGTCCTTTCAAATTCTGCGTGTTCTGCCTTTCTTTGTTACGAAATAGACATTATTTAACATGTCAAGTAATTGGTTAATATTTCTTGGACATGTTGTATTCTGCCGAATTTTCCATAACTTGATATGTGGACAAAGTGGGGTTATTTGATCAAATACAGCGATATATTCAATTTTTGTCGATGGCGCTATGAGTGCAATGACACCATGAACCTATATAATAAAGCGAGCAAAATACTTTAATGTTTATACATGTCTGGAAAGTCATCTGATCAGCTACACAAGCTCATTCACTCGTTAACGAAGCAGGAGAAGCGGCACTTCAAAATCTTCGCGGGTCGGCATACAATTGGCGACCAGAACAACTATGTGGTGCTGTTTGATGCGATTGAAAAAGTGAAAGAGTACGACGAAGAAGCGCTTTTGAAAAAATTCAGCAAAGAACTTTTCATTAATAATTTCAGCATCACAAAAGGGAGATTGTATGAAACGATCTTGCGAAGTCTGGATGTGTTTCATCACAACTCATCAGTTGATGCGCAATTGTGGAAGGAATTGCACTACGCAGAAATTCTTTACAAGAAGACGTTGTATGATCAATGCGCGAAACGTTTGAAGAGCGCACGGAAGCTTGCAGAGAAGTATGAAAAGCACGCCGTGTTGGTTCAAGTTCATTCGTTGGAGAAATCGTTGGCGGAGAAAGATGGTTATGCCGGAATGAGCGAAGAAAATATTCTGGCGATTCTGAATGAAGATCATGTTGTTGCAGATCACATTCGCACGTACAATGATTTATGGAATGTGAAGAGCAGATTGTTCATGATGCTGAACACAAAAGGGCGGGCGCGAGGAGCAGAGCAATTGGAAGATTTCAAAAAACTCATTGACGCTTCTTTGGGTGATAAACCACCGGAGAATCTTACGGTTTCTTCACGGTTCATGTATCACCACACGTACAGCGCGTATTATTTCGCGATTTCAGATGCCGAACATTGTTATTATCATCTTGCGGCGAATGTTGAATTGATTGAAGCGAACACGGAAATATTTAGTGATGAACCGAATGTTTATTTCGGCGTACTCACGAATCTGATTTACGTCTGCAGCCGATTGAAAAGACATAACGAAGTTTTGGTTAATCTTCAAAAGCTCCGTGCTCTTCCTGAGAAACTCGATACAGCACGCAACGAAGATCTTGAAGTAAAACTTTTCGCGAGTTCGTATAGTTTAGAATTGACACTTTACAATTCTATTGGTCAATTTGATAAAGCAGTTGAACTTGTTCCGAAAGTTGCAGAAGGTCTTGAACGTTTTGAAGGAAGCATCAGCAAGTTGCGAGAAGCACATTTGTGCATCAGTTGCGCTGTTGCATGTTACGGAGATGGAAAATTTCAGCAATCGCTTCGTTGGACATCACGCTTACTCAATGACACAGCTGTTGGAAAGAATGAATGGATTTTTGCTGTAGCGCAAGTGTTCTCGTTGATTCTTCATATCGAACTCGAGAATCGCGATGTGTTGCCGTATGTAGCACGTTCCGTTCAACGATATCTGAAAACAAGAAACCGTTCGTATCAATTTGAGAATGTGTTTTTGAAATTCGCAGAAAAAATAGCTAAGGCAGATGATGTCGATACAATTCAACCGTTGTATGAAGAGTTGAATGAGAATCTGAAAAATCTGGATCAGGATCCGTTCGAAAAAACGGCGTTCGAGTATTTTGATTTTCCGGCTTGGGCGGAGGCGAAAGTTTCGGGAAGAAATTTCCGGGATGTGATAGAGGAGAAGGCGGGTGTGACGGAGGAGTTGGGGTAACAGGTGCGAAAACAAAAAACCGACAAGAAATCATTCCCTGTAAGTTTTCAAAATTCGCCGGTTTAGTACTAATAGATTTTTATTTAAAAAGCTCTTACCGCTCGCACATAGAGTAAGTCGCTCTTAAGCGCGTCGCCCTGATATCCAGTGGGAAATTGCTGGTACCACGCAGTGGAGGCAGTGACTTCTGAGGAACACCAATAATACCAAGCCGCGAAGCCACCAACGTTGCCCAATACGGAGCCTTGACCAATATTCTGGTACATCAAGTTCAACTCATACTTTGACGGCAAATACCAATCAGTAAATCCTCCTGAAACCAAGTCGCTGCAAAGTTTAGCGGCGTACGAACCTGCGCTCTGAATTCTAACAATGGTTCTGGTATTTCCTTCTCCTACGTACAGCGCGCTCTCTGTTGTGCTTGTTGCAACAAAAGTTCCATTGTACCAAGATATGCCGTTGCTTTGGTCAGTAGTTGGGCAGACCAAACCGTGGCAACCGGTTGCATCTAAATAGAAAATCATTCCACCAAGACCCGGAACAACTTGCCCGATCACATAACTGCATGTAGGTGCTGCGCCCGTTGGACCGGTAGCTCCAGCTGCACCCATAGGGCCAGTCGCACCATTTGTTCCGTTGGTTCCTGCTGCACCATTAGGACCTGTTGCACCCGCAGCGCCGTTTGTTCCAGCAGCACCAGTTGGACCCGTTGCACCGTTCGCACCCGCAACACCATTTGCACCAGTTGCACCTGTTGCGCCATTCGCACCATTTGTTCCGTTCGCACCAGTTGGACCCGTTGCACCGTTCGCACCCGCAACACCATTCGCGCCATTTGTCCCTGCAGGACCCGTTGCACCTGCTATTCCTTGCGGACCAGTTGGACCATCATTACCAATCGGACCTTGTGCACCAGTTGGACCCGGATCACCAGAAGGACCTTGAGCACCTGTTACACCAGCAGCACCATTCGCTCCGGTTGGACCTTGCGGGCCAGGAGTTGAGCTGCCAGATGTTTCTGCATGCAGCGCGTATGGCACAGAAAGAAACTGTGAAGTTCCCATTGATGTTAATCCACTTCCGAAGTCAACACTTACTTCGAGAAATTCATCACCGGATCCAAAAAGATTTGGGGGGAATGGTGTGATCGATCCCACACTGAGTGAGAACAAACCGAATTGGTTGGTCACAACACCAGCATGTGTTTCGGTGTAAATAATTGTTCCGTTCGGAGTTACATCGTGTACATCGAATTGTACAGTGATTGTTCCGTTGGAAATTACGCCACCGGCTGCATCGCGTGCGACTCCTTGATATTTTATTTGAGGGGGTGTTTGGGCATTGAGCACAGTTGTAACGCAGAGTACGAGCAGAGTAAGTAATTTTTTCATGTGTGCGGATTTGGTTATGGATAGTGTCGGTGAGCAAGATACTTCGGGAAATTTAATATCTCTGTATTGAAGCGAACTTAGCTTTAGCCTAGTTGAAAATAAACCCAAAATTGTATAGGATTCACGATCCTGTGATTCTTGTGCCGCCATAAGATACATTCAACCATTAAGGATTGAAAGGCGTGAAATGCTTGATTGCATAATTCGTTAAGACAAACAAACAGCTTCCGAAAATGACGATTAATAATAGATCAATATTAATCCGCTGTATCCATTACCACCATTGTTTCCGCATCCAGATCCACCTCCGCAACCTCCACCACCGCCTCCGAAGCGTCGAGCTGGATTTCCGACAGCACCGCAGCCAGCACCTCCTGATGCGCCACCTGGCCCACCACTATCGTAGATAATTCCTTTGCTATCGGGTGCATGCCCGCCATATCCCCCAGCACTGGTTGGATTTGC
>CAZBYM010000052.1:0-5922 GCA_964495745.1 uncultured Chryseobacterium sp.
ATGGTGCGATAATATTTGTGGTGATGCCTGTGTAAAACACAACATTGTTTGCTGTGCCTGAATTAGGAATTCCAATTGAATCTCCAGCACCATTAATATCAATATCGGCCGGACTGGAAAGTCCTGTCATTACTGAAACCGGTGCTGTGGAAAATGCAGGATCAAAACGACGCAGCGCATTTCCGCCCCAGGTTGAGATGTACCAATATCCTGCCGCATCGCGAGTAATTCCATCAATATTGCTGGTAGTTGTTGTGTACAAAGTTGAAACCGTTGAATCTGCCAGACTCATGGCCTGTACACGCGCAGTTCCGCCCCAGTTTACAAACACGCAGCGATTGTTAGCTCCATCGTAAATAATTCCGTTTGGAGTATATACAGTTGTAACCATGATGTTGAACGTATTTGTTGACGGGCAAATACGGTAGATCGTTTTCGCTGTAAAATCCGTAGCGAACAAGTAAGTGCTACCATCTGTTGTTAGCCCATTAAGAAATGACGCACCTAAGCTAAGGTTGAACACTTGAGTTCCAGTTGCCAAATCAAATCCGCGGATTCGACTTCCATCACATGCATACAATGTTGTGCCCATGATTTCAAGTCCATGTGGACCGGAAGTACATCCGGTTGCAAAAGGAAGCAATGTTGAAGATCCAGGAGAATACACATTGATAACACCGGAACCATTTTGACCTACAAACCAACGATTGCCCACAACATCATACTCCACACTTTCGGGAGCGTTGAATGTTTGAGCGTTGGTCAACGTAGTTAGGCTGACAAGAGCGAAAAGAGTAAACAGTTTTTTCATGATATGGTGTTGTTGAGAGGGTCTAAGATAGGTAAAATCACGTGTCGTTACTCGGCCGGGCAAACGGAGAATCATTGCTTTGCGTTGAGAATCGCAGCATAAGGCCTCAAATCGTACACGGCGATGTGTTCGTCCTGAAACAATTTGTAATCCATAAAAACGGTAAAGCTTCTTTGTTCTGATTCGGGATGTTCTGTGATCAGAAGTTGCGCTCCGCGTTGAATTCTTTCAGCTGTATGTGTACTGTCACTAAACCAGTCGGACATGTTCGTAAATCCGGGGCGGTCGACCATGAGCAACAAACTATTGAACGAAACATCATTCATCGCAATAACAGGAACGGTATCACTGAATCCTCGTCGCGTCAATTCTTCTCCAACACGATAGTAAACATGCCGCGGCTTGAAACCTTCTACCATCCATTGAATATACTCGATGGAAGATTTGTTAGTGAATAGCTCGCGATACGCTCGTTCACTTGGAGGACATCCATTAAAACGGAGATAGAGATTACTGCTGCTTCCCATCACAGCACAAATTACTACGGCCGAAGCTACAATCCTGATGAATGTTGATCGCATAATTGGCAACTCGTGTGCTTGGAGGTAACGCGTCAGCGCAGCATATACAATTATGAAAAAGATCAACAGGTCTACGTGGTAATAATCGTGACCATCAAGACAGAAATAGAACAGCAACGAAAATATGGAGTGGCCGATAAAAACCAGAGGCATGGAGATAAGCCAGAACGGATTTATTTTTTTGAATTTAGTGAAGAGGAAGAGCATTGCCCCGATAAAGAAAAACCAGATGTAAGCAGGATACACCTGGTACATTGTAAACGTGGTGAAGACTCCCCAAATTGCTTTGCGCTCTTCGCTTGAATAACTCCACACGGGCATGGGCTCACTAAATGAATAACGGCCACCATGCAAATTGTTGTACCATTCCACGAAACCGAGATTCCATAATGCCGCCATCAGCAAAGGGAGAAGGAGTAACGAGCCCGCGACGAAACGCCTCTCAAAAATTCGGCCTTCCGGTTTGAACTTTGCCAGGCGAAAAAAGTCCAGCAGAAAAATAAACAACAACATGATATAGCTGGTGAGCGACGAAACTTTTAGTAACCCGGCCAGAGTAAAAAACACGACTGCCCACACGAGATGTTTGGTTTTGGCGGCGGAATAATACTGATAGAAAAAGTACCATGCGATAATGACACAATTCAGAGCGGGAACATTCGTGAGAAAATTAATTCCATAGAACGCGTAGATAGGAGAAGCGAGTAATATCATTGGCCCCAACACAGACCAAAACCAGGAGTTCGTCAGACGCAGCAGTGTTCGATAAAGCAATGTCAATGCAACTACACACAAGAGCGCATTGAAGAGTCGGAATATCCACAACTGCATTCCGGTAACTGCCCAGATTTTTCCCACCATGTAATAAATGATCGGAAACTCAGCCACAGTTTTTCCGCTCCTGCCGTCATCGCTGATTCTCGAATGCATCTCCGGAGTAAAAAAACCATTGCCTTTACTGTAATATTCGGCAATCGAAATGCAATCGCTTTGTCGCCAGAGATGTAATTCACTTTGTGGTTTGAAGAGAATATTGTCCCATCCGCAAATTATCATCGCCGCTCCAAGCAACACGAAAAAAAGTGTGTCACGATACCGTGGTTTTTCAAGGTGATGGAGCATGGAGTAAAGATAGCAAGTAGACCATGTCCCCGGTTGACCGATCTGCAATTAATGTCTTCGTAAAATGGGAGCACGATCGAGAATAGATTCCTGACCTTTTTCTCGCAATTCCGGCGGGTACTGGAGCCCTCTTGATTTGGATGCAATGCCTATCGCGGAAATTGCAGACGTCAAATTTTTGCCCTTGCTTGTTGTTTGATCAATACCAGGAATTCAAGAAGTTGTTACAGCACCTCTTCCACAAGCTCTACATTCATTACAATGTTTGTGTAATGATCTTCCGTGGAAGAGTGAATGAGCTTGCCTGTGATTCGAACTTTTCTATTCAGAAGATTGATAAATTTTTCCTGCTGCCCGATTAACTGAACTCTTTCTACACTCAACTCAGAGATCCAGCCTTTTTTTTCTTCTTCAGGGGTTGCAATTACGTCGATTGGATGTTTGCTCCAGATAACGTAGTACGGAATTCGTGCATCGCTTTTTGGATCGCCACCATTTACTCTTCCAAACGTATTGTTCTCTTCAAGCAGACCTTCGATGGTTGTAATCTCCGGCGAATATTTTGCCTGCAGACTTTGTGCTTTGTTGAGATCAGTGATGTCATCGCTCTCCGCAACAATTTTCCAGATTCCATTCACATTTGCATAAACAAGTGAGGCAGGATAATTAGCAGTTTTTCCGTTAGCAGTAACTTGTTTGAGAATTTTCACCAGCCAGCTTCCGTTCGGCTGTTGAATAACTTCAATGTACTCTTCAATTTTCTGTTTGTAGTCTTTGTTCATCGCAAAATATTCCTGCTGACGATGAACCACTTCATCTGAAGTCAAATGATCTCCATAATACAGAACCGAATCTGCATAAAATGATTTCATAATAGACGCATTGCGAAGATTCAATGATGCGCTCCAGCTTTCGGTGAGCGATTTCCAATCTGAGTCGGCATTGGATTTAACTGCCGTTGAATCTCCGGTAGCAGAATCTGTAGGAGTGCCGCCATCTTTATTTCCGCAGGAGAACAGAAAAAGGATTGACGCAAGCGCAACAAAATTTCTCATAAGAAAAGCTTAATGCTGTATTCGTGTGTTACCGGGCGCAAGATACGAAGTAGTTCGGAGAGTTTGAACTCGTGTATCACAAGCAGACGAACGCGCATTTTTCGGAGGGGAGAGCGGGAAAAATGTCGGTAAAATATATTTTGTTCATGTGTTATTGTTATGGAGAACGGCATTGCTTCAGGTAAATTTATGGTTGAGTATTAATTCTTCGGAAGAACACTCTGGAATTTCTTTGTTTCCTAGCCCTGCCTCAAATGTTGTAAATTTATATTCATCCCAGCCGTTTGAGGAGAATGCCACAATTCAGGCCGTGGATATTACAGGACGCGTAGTAATTGAGCAGAATGTTGTGCAAGGTGAACAACACGCTGTGATTGATATATGTGGACTCGCCAACGGAATGTATTTCGTGCAGGTCAACAATGGAACTAGTATGACTTCTGATAAATTAATCATCAATCGATAATGAAACGCGCATTGTTTTTGTTTTTTTTATTGACCCAACACCCGGTTCTGTTTTCACAGAACTGGGTGCCTTTGGATCAGGGAATAGAGTGCTTCTACAATGCCGATGTTAAGGATATGTGTGTGGATTCAACCAATGATCTGTTACGTGTTTCAGGAATGTTCAATCAGGATGGGAATTGTGTTGCGATGAGAGGAATTGCTCAATGGAATGGCACAGAATGGGACTCAATAGGAATTGGCGAAGGAAATGCAGTGAAGTATGGCATCTATCAGTATCATGACACGCTTCTTGTTTATGGAAACTTCACTGACTCAAATATAATTTTTTATTGGGCGAAATGGAATGGGACTTCTTTGGATTCTATTCCTGGAGGTCCAAATGCTGGTGTTATGTGCTATGCCGAACGTGGTGACTCATTATTTTTAGGTGGTTGGTTTGATCATTGTGGCTCCGACTCAACTTTTCTACTAGCCGTTTATGATGGACAACAGATAAATGGAATAAGTCAATATTGTGGAATCCAAGGAGGATGGGTAATTAATGCAATGACTTTCTATAATAACAATCTTTATGTTGGCGGAAATTTCGATACATGGCCTTCTACTCTAGCCATTAACGATTTCGGAATGTGGAATGGTTCTGATTCTATTCTTCCAGTCCTTCCAATTTTTGAACAGGCACCTTGTTTGATAGAAGACATGATTGTTTACCAGAACGAACTCTACATCAGTGGTTGGTTTCGCCAGCAAGATGGATTTCCAAGTAGTTATATTATGAAGTATGATGGGCAACAACTTACTTCGGTTGGTGGTGGTGCAAACGAGCGAGTAACTGCAATGAAAATTCATAATGGAGAACTTTACATTGGCGGTTATTTTTCTCAAGTCGGAAATGTTCAGAGCAAACACGTTGCAAAGTGGAACGGTTCGCAATGGTTTTCTTTAAGCACAGATTCTCTGACCGGGAGCTATCCTTTAGTTCAGGACATCGACTTTTATCGGGATTCTCTGATTATCTCAGGAAATTTTCGGGCCATCAATGGAGACAGTTCTATGCAGAGAATTGCGAAGTATAATCATGCATTGATTATTGGAGTTCCGGAACAGCTAACACAGATACAAGTTAGCGCAGCGCCTAACCCATCTTGTGATATGCTGGAGTTTCGGTTCAGCAGTGAAGGTATGCGAACAATATTCATCTTCGATTGTTTTGGAAAAGAAGTTTACAGAAAAGAATCATCTGAAAGCCAAACTGAACTATCAGTTGAGAGATTGTCAACAGGATTGTATTTCTATCGCATTGAACAAGAGGGCATGAATGCTGCAACCGGAAAATTAATCGTAGAGCATTAATTCTATGGAAGAATACCCACCCCTTTCTCCCTGTACTCCCTCAAATGCTTTTCCATTCTGCTCCGCACCAATTCTTTCAAGGCAGGCACATCGTCAATGGTCATGTTGGATGTATCAATGGGCTCGTCCCAAACTGCATAGATGGTTCCCGGAGCGAGTGCAATAGGATGAAGTGGAGAAAGTTTTCTGCCGCCATTAAGAATTGTGAGTGCAGCGATTGGCGTTTTTGTTGCAACAGCGAGACGAAATGCTCCATCGCGGAAATCAAGTAGCGGAGGTTCATCGAATTTATTTCGTGTTCCCTCGGGACAAAGAAAAACGGAAATTCCCTGATCGAGTGATTTGCGCATGATCTCGGTGCTTTTGTTCCTGTCGTTTCTGTCGTGACGGTTTACTGTGAGATACAGATTTCGGATGATGTAACCCATCAACGGAATTTTCGTCAACTCGGCTTTGGCGAGAAAGCGGATGGTGTTGTTGCACGAAAGCGCGTACACAGGAACATCAATTTGCGATTGGTGGTTGGCAACGA
>CAZBYM010000052.1:5932-14221 GCA_964495745.1 uncultured Chryseobacterium sp.
GAAAACATACGTTTTGTTTCGATCAATAAAGTTTCGGTTGCGAACGCGTAAAGGCAAAATGAAAATAAACAAAAGCACATGCGCCCAGATCCGCGAAAGTTTGTGTGCAACATGCGGCGCCTTTTCCTTTGGAACGAATGTGAAAATGATCGCGTATAGTATTGTTGCGATAATCAATGTCCAAGGGAACATGAGTAGCGCGTAAATGCCAAAAAGATTTCTGAGCAATCGGATCATTCGGTGAAGTTACTTGTATTGCGAACAATTACTTATTGTACTCGTGAATTTCAGATCGTCTAAGGAACGGCTTGCCATGTCCATCTTGCACAGTGTAGTACTGCAATTGGCCTTCAGCATACGTGTATGTTGTTGTGCTTTGGCTGTCCGATTCTTCAAGGACTTTTTTGTTGCGGTCAGTCACATAAACGGAATTCCCGCAAGAAATCATCTTGTTTGTTGTGCGATCCAGACAGGTTTGGTTTTTAGTTGTCCGTACTTCTCGACCATGGCTTTGTATGCGCAGTTCGGCGAGGTAAGTCAATCGCAAGACGAGTTTCCCTGTAGCTTTATCGCGCGTACATGTATGATTTGATTCCCGAACCAGAGTTGTTCTTCCCACATAATACAATGAATCAATTCTTGTGGTGTCGTTCACAAGTGAACCTACGTGATAAATTATGGTGATATCAGGATGCGACAAATAACTGTAGTGACTTACTCCCTGAATAAAAGTTCCTGTCATTTCACTCTCCTTCAACAATCGACCTTCTGCGTCATACTCGAAATGTAGTTTTTCTATTTCGTCGTCTTCGCTTTCAGAACGCAAATATTCAACAGAAGTAACAAGTTGGTTTTTGTCATTGTATGTGAACACAAAAATTTCCGCTTCTGCACTTGTGTCGCCCATCGCAAAAAGATCACGGATTAAATTTCCCCTTTTGTCGTATGCAACGCTATGCCAAATGGGAGTGCCGGGAATATCCTGATTGTAGAGTAGCAGGCGTCCTTCCGAATCGTAGAGCGAATATCCGATTGTATCGCCCTCCAAATTGGGCTGTTGAATATCGGCGTTGGTCGCGTAACGCTGTTCAAAATAAAAGGTGCGTTTAATGTGTTTTTGTTTCCGTTCAAGGCTCGCTTGTCGGTCGTACGTACTTTGCACAGGAATTTGCGCGCGCATTCCGGTAAGCAATGTGACGAACACAACAGCGAATGCCATCAACCTTTTCATCCTAACAAGTTACCAATTATTACTGCGCGAAGACAAGCCCTTTTTTGTTCTTTGCTTTGTAGTTCTCGTACAGCAAATGAATCAATCCATCCGCCATTCCAATCTGCGGAACGAATAACCGCTCGATGCCGGCAGTCTTCATGACCATTAGAAATATTTTTCCGGCAGGAACAATAACATCGGCGCGATCCGGATTCAAACCAAGAACTTCAATGCGATCCTGAAGCGAGTAGGTGGAAAGAAATTCATGCAGCTCTTTTAATTTTCCAAACGACATCGGACGATTTTGTTTCTTCCGCGACATCTTGAAAATCTTGTTGATGTTTCCGCCGCTACCTATAGCAACAAGCGGAGAAAGTTCTTCCGTTTTCTTTGCAATCCATTCTTTCATGTCGCTCCATTGCTCTTTGGTGACAAGATCATTGAGCAAACGAATTGTACCAACATTAAATGAGCGCGAAGTGATGATTTTGCCTTTAGAAAAAATTGTCAGTTCCGTGCTTCCTCCACCCACATCAATATAGAGGTAATTGCTTGCAGAATCCATAACCTCTGCAACGTGATTGGAATAAATAATCTGCGCTTCGATTTTTCCATCAATTACTTCAATTGTAATTCCGGATTCTTTTTTTACGAGCTCAATAATTTCCTGAGAGTTGGTTGCTTCGCGCATTGCAGATGTTGCACACGCTTTATAGTCTTCCACTTCGTAAAAATCGATGAGTTGCCGAAACGCTTTCATCGCAAGAACCAGCTTGGCAATTTTCTGCTCTGAAATTTTCTTATGAAGGAAGGCATCTTCTCCCAACCGCAATGGGATGCGAACCAGATCAGCTTTTTTGAAGTTCGCCTCGTCTTTGCCTTCGTAAACGTTGGCAAAAAGCAGGCGTACTGCATTGGATCCTATATCAATTGCTGCAAATTTCAATGTCTCGCTTTACCACTCGTTTTTTTAGAGGATGCCCGGAAAAGATATTTTCGAATTTCGTTTTGTGCGACCAACTTTGATGAACTGCGGGTGACCACGTACTCATTCTCCTGTTTCCCTCCGATAACGCGCGCCTTGGTATTGTCTTTCAATTGCAGATTGATTATGCTCATGATCTCCTGCTGAATCTCTTTGTCAAATACCGGAACAGCAACTTCAGAACGAAAATCAAGGTTGCGGGTCATCCAATCAGCCGAAGATATAAAATACTTTTCTTCGCCTCCATTGCAAAATATGAACACTCGTGTATGCTCGAGGTAGCGACCCACAATACTTACGCCTTTTATATTGGAACTGAAGCCCGTTACACCTGGAATGAGTGCGCAGATTCCTCTCACGATTAAACGGATATTAACACCCGCTTCGCTCGCCTGATAAAGTTTCGCAATCATCTCACGATCGACAAGATTATTGAGCTTGATGATAATCCATGCTTGCTTTCCTTTCTTCGCACTATGAATTTCCTTGTCAATTAATCCAACCAGTCGCTTGCGCATCGTGAATGGAGAAACAAGAAGGTGTTTATATTCTCCCGGGTTGAGATTGTCATGATAAAAACCAAAGACTGACGCAACTTCGCTTGTGATTCGAGGATCGCAAGTAAGCAGAGCTTTGTCCGTGTAAATTTTTGAAGTGGACTCGTTTAGATTTCCTGTTCCGATGTGTGCGTAATTTACAAGGCTACCTTCTTCTCTTCGCGTAATGAGAAACAGTTTGGAATGTACTTTCAGTCCGGGAACTCCAAAAATTACTGTAGCTCCTTCTTCTTGCAGACGATTCGACCAGAAAATATTGTTCTCTTCATCGAAACGCGCCTGAAGTTCCATCACAACAACTACTCTTTTCCCATTTTTAACAGCGTTGATGAGGGCATTGCACACATTGGAGTCTTTCGACACCCGGTAAATAGTAATTTGTATCGTGGTAACTCGCGGATCAATGGATGCTTCGCGCAACATATCAATGATGTGATGAAAAGACTGATACGGATAATGCAACATCACATCTTTCTTGCGAATCACACGAAACATATTTTTCCCGCCACCAAGTCGTGGATGTGGAATAGGCTCAGCAGGAGGCCACACCAATTCGCGATGACCAAGGTCAGGGAAAGCAATAAAATCTTTGAAATTATGATAGCGTGAGCCGGCAATCATGTTTTCGCCACTCAACATCTTTAGTTTTTTCTGAAGGAACAAAAGCAAGTCAGATGAAATGCGTCGATCATAAACGAATCGGACAGGCTCGCCCTTTTTTCTTTTCTTGAGACTTCCTGAAATTTTCTCGACAAGGCTTTTCGAAACGTCATTATCGATTTCAAGTTCTGCATCACGGGTTAACTTGATGGTGTACGCAAGAACGCGCGAGTATTCGTGTCTAGGAAAAATTTCACTCAGGCAATACCGGATCACATCTTCCAGCAGAATGACGTATTGTTCTCCGCTACTCGTTGGAAGCACCACGAAGCGTGTCATTTGCTCTGTTGGAATTTCCATCAAAGCGTAACGATTTTTTTTGCCGCGAATTCTTCTCACCAATTTAATCGCGAGATAGGCCGACTTGTCTTTTAAGTATGGAAATGACGGGGCGCTATCGAGCATGATCGGAAACAGCGAAGGCAAGACATTCTTCCTGAAATAATTCAAGACCCATTCTCCTTGTTGTGCATCGAGATGTTGTTCGTCGACAATATGCACATTGTGTGATTCGAGATCGCGAATAATATTTTGATATGTCCGATCGAATCTCTGTGAAGCTCCAAAATATCTTTTTTGAATTTGATCCAGCAGCGCATCCGGATTTTCTCCAATCAAATCAAGTGCACGTTTCCCAAGTTTACTCATGCGCTTCAGAGTTGCAACGCGCACGCGAAAAAATTCATCACGATTATTCGAATAAATTCCGAGGAAACGCAAACGCTCGATTAACGGATTGGCTTCATCTTCCGCTTCCTGAAGGACGCGGTCGTTGAACGACAACCAACTTAATTCCCGGTTTACAAGCGGAATCTTTTTGCTCTTCATAACTTCACTTCAAGTTCACACCCACCAAGGTGCGTTTTTGACAAAAATAATCGGATTGATTTTCGTTGGATCATTGTAACAATATCTTAACGTTATGGTGATGTGCCATTCTTGGGATAATCTAATAATTCGAGTTTCCCCGACTGATCCGCACATTCCATCCATGTTGAATGCTTGAAAACAATTTTTGCAATTCCCGTTGTTGGTAGCGCCATGCCTTCGGCGCCTGTTAGTAAATTCACAGTATCTGAAATGGTTGGGTTGTGCCCGAACAGCAAAACGGTGTTGACCTCATTTGGAAATTCCCCAATCGTTTTCATGTACTCTGTTGTTGTTGATTCGTAGAGACGTTCAACAATTCGAATTGCAGATTGGGCGTAACCAAGTTGTCGGGCAAAAATTAATGCTGTAGAAAGTGCGCGTACTCCGTGACTGGAAACAATAAGATCGGGTTTCACTCCGGCTTTCTTCAAGCGCAAACTCATTTCCTGCGCATCGCGATAGCCGCGTTCATTCAAGGGTCGATACGAATCATGAAGATCAGTAAGTGTCCATGATGATTTGGCATGCCGAATGAGCCAGAGAGATTTCATAGGGCAAATGTACCAAATCGGAATTCAGAAAGCGGGCTGTAGGAAGCATAAGTGTTCGACGGTTTTGCCAATCTTCGGCTTTGCGGTGTGTTTACTCGACAGGGTGTGGTCCAATGAAATTCTTGTTGGTAGTTTTCCGGGTTGTTCTGTATTAGACTCGCGAACATTATCCGTTTATTGACATAGAAAATGCACTTGGCAACGGGCGTTTAATATTTTTTTGTGCCAATTGGTATAATACTAAATGGTATAAATGATTCAACTCGAGATGTCTGAATTTCGATAGAGTCTCAGTTTGAGCTTAGAATTAGTTTTTCTGACGAAGCATGTCTTTTTTTTGCCACAGATTCGCAGATTGCGGAGATGAAAAAATTAATCATTGAATCTGCGAATCTGTTGTATAACGCGCTAGCGCGCAAGAGGAGTGAATCCGGAATTATTTACCTGACAACCATGACGTACATTGTCAAAATATGCAATGAAGATGTGTCTTTTAGTACATATATGCCACAACATATAGGACGAGTGCGCTCAAAGAATTGTATGAAATGAAAACAGGAAAGAAAATTCCGGGAACATTTTGATGCGAGGTGGTTTGTTGCTCGCCGCTATCACTTTTTTACTTCAAGCCTAACACTTCCGGCAATTCCTCCTGCAAAAAATGCGGGAGCGAGCAAGACGTTAATTTCTTGTTAAAACGAGCTAGCTTAATTGGCAATCCCGTTCTTATTTGTAGTCCATCCGAATACTCGAAAGTATTTTGTCCATCTTTTTCCCAATTTCACTTTTGCTATTAAAGAACATAATGACGAGAAAGAGAAATAATATTCCTCCAGTGCAAATGGCCAAAATCCACCCTAAGGCATTAGGTTTTTGCTCATACTCTAAATCAATGGTGTATTTCCCGCCTCTTTCCCGAATCGTTCCATCAATCGAGCATGTGCTCCCGAATGTGTTATACTTTGCGGCATTTATTTTTATTACTCCATTATCCGAGATTTCGGTTGGCGCAACATCGCACAATTGATTCTCAACATTTTTGAATACTTCTATTGCAGGCTTGTCTGTCTGGAAACTGACGTTTGCATCTCCTTTGAACATAGTTGTTTGGTTTTATGTGTTAATATAGTTGTTGATTTGCAAGATGTAGTTGAAAGATAAAGCGACACAGAATAAAAAATAAAACACCTTTCTGATAGAATAAAGTTTATTGGTGTAATGAAGCCCGAGTAATATCTCAGTAACCAGTAAAGGAAAGAGAACGAAAACTGCAAGATTGAATTCATAAGCCGAACCAAAATCAAGATGGAGCAACGAGTGCAATGCGCGAGTCATTCCGCAACCGGGGCAGCCGAACCCGAACAAGTAGTGATGAAGACAGAGAGTCGGAGAATTAAGAAGGAAACTTTCCGAAATGAAATACAATCCAACAAGTCCACAAAGCAGAGTTCCGGTAGCAAGTGTCCTAGCTTGTGAGTATTGCCTGTTGACTAATATGTCTCGAAAATTGCGCATTAAGTCGCTGTTTTTGTAACCCGGCTCATTGGCTTCTGAAATTGCATTCCGAATTATCATAAGTTGCGGACTTGACGCGGTTACTCTGCATAGAGACAAGCGTGGAGAATTTTAGATTTTGATACCAAGCATATTGGCCCCCTTTCTGCACTAGTCCCAAATTAAGCAAAAATTTACCGAAAAGGCAAACAAATGATGCCTAAAGGACAACATAAAACATAAAAAAGGCAATAAAAAGTAGTCATATGCTCAACTACTTTTGACCAATGCACATAGGTGAAAAAGTTGAAGCAAGAGCAAAAGAATTGAGAATAGGGGCGACAGAACTTGCACGGAAAATCCGCACTTCAAAGCAAAATGTTTACAGTATTTACAAGCGCAGCTCAATTGACACAGACCTCTTGCAGAAATTGAGCAAGGCTTTGGAATTCGATTTCTTCGCGTATTTCATTCCGAAGGGAAGTTCAGTGAATCAGCAAAAAGCATCGTACGACAAACGCAAAAGAACAAACTCTTCACCGGAGACAGAATTGCTGCAACTCAAAAAAGAGCACAACGAGTTACGAGAGAAATTTGAACTGCTCAAAGAATTGTATGAAATGAAAACAGGAAAGAAAATTCCGGGAACATTTTGATGCGAGGTGGTTTGTTGCTCGCCGCTATCACTTTTTTACTTCAAGCCTAACACTTCCGGCAATTCCTCCTGCAAAAAATGCGGGAGCGAACAGGACGTTAATTTCTTACTATTCTGTACTGCGTGAATGGCATCTGCGCTTACAACAAATTGTTTTTTTGGTGCGAGTTGGTCAGTGCTGCGTTTTCCTGCGGGAGTAATTTCGGCGGAAGAGTTCAGTTTAATTTCAACTGTAGCGAGTAGGTTATTTCCCCTCATGAGCAGCAAATCAATTTCTCCGCCCTCGTGCTCACGGTAAAAATAGATTTCTGCATTTCGACCTGTTAATTGCGCGATGCTGTTGATTGCGAATGTTTCAAAGGAAGCTCCGATAGATGGATGCATGAATAGATCTTCTTCCCGGCGAATGTTTAGCAAATGATGGAGCAGACCCGTGTCACGAAAAAATATCTTTGGAGTTTTTACCAGTCGCTTTCCGCTATTGGTGTGCCAAGGCTGAAGAAGTGTAATTAGATATCCATTGATCAGAAAATCAAGATAGGTTTTTACTGTGTTCACGCTTAATCCAAGCGATTTGCTGAGCGAGCTTATGTTGAGTAGCTGACCATTAAGATGAGCGAGCATTTGTACTAGCCTTAACATCACCTGTGGTGCAGCCGGAGAACCGAGTGCAGGAAGATCGCGCTGAACATAAGTAAACAGGAAGTTATCGAACCACGCATTTCTGATTTCATCATCGTCTGTAAGAAAGGGTATGGGAAATCCTCCACGGAACCAAAGTTGTTGCATTGAATCATTTCCGGTTTCAGCAATGCTTAGTCCGTGTAGTTCCACAAATGCAATACGGCCCGCAAGTGTTTCTGAACTGTCACGAATCATATCGGGAGTTGCAGAACCAAGCAGTAAGTACTGAAGTGGCTTTTTCTTTTTGTCGGAAAGGTGACGCAACAAAGGGAAAAGCGATTTCATGCGTTGCACTTCGTCAATGACGACGAGTTTGTCGCTGTGATTTTCAAAAAACAACTGCGGATTATTCGACAACGCGTTGTAATCTCTAGGTGATTCGAGATCGAGGTACAGATATTCCTTCGCACAATCTTGCGCGAATTGCTGTGCAAGCGTGGTCTTCCCAATTTGACGCGGACCTGTAATTGCCAGGATAGGGAAGGATTTTCCCAATTTTTTCAGCCTTGCAGTAAGTTGACGGACAATCATATAGCAAAGATACATGAAAATTTGCAATTTATTTGCAAATTTTCAGGATCGCTAAAATTGCATACTAGTAAGTGAATGATGGACGTGCG
>CAZBYM010000053.1:0-13888 GCA_964495745.1 uncultured Chryseobacterium sp.
AAGTGAAACGCTCAATCCGAGTGGAGGAACTGGTCCGTATACATACGTCTGGGACAATAGTCTTGTTGGATCAGGTCCACATACCGTATCGCCGACTGTAACGACAACTTATAATGTCTATGTAAGTGATTCCATTGGTTGTAATTCGCCAACTCAAAGTATCACGGTAACTGTCAACCCGCCACTCTCCATTAATGCAATAACAGGTTCTTCCGCTTGCGTAGGTGGAACTGCATCATTGACAGCTTCCGGTAGTGGTGGTGATAATAATTTACAGTACTTATGGCTACCTGGCAATCTATCAGGTTCAACTCAAACATTCACCGTTACTACAACTACAACGTACACGGTTATATTATCCGATGGTTGCACTACGCCTCCTGATACTACAACAGTTACAATTACTGCAAATGCTGCACCTGTAGTTACGCTTACTTCCGACGTGTTTAGCGGCTGTTCACCATTGTGTGCAACAGTTACCGCAACTTCATCTGCAAGTTGTGTTTCCGGATTGCTGCAGTTTGGGGATGGAAATACTTCTACTTCTTCAAGCGCAACAAATTGCTACGCATTGCCAGGAACATATGATGTTGTCTACACATGCACAGACAGCAATGGTTGTGTTGGTAGTACAACCACAACTGGTATGATTACAGTTTATGCGAATCCGGTTGCATCATTCTCATATACACCTTCTGGTGTTCTGCAGCTTGATCCTTCGAATCCATTGCAGTTATGCATGTTTGATTTATCAACCAATGCGGTTTCGTGGCAATGGACTTTGAGTGGCCCAACAGGAAATCAAAGTTCTAACCTGCAGAATCCTTGTTTCACAGTTACAGATACGGGCGCGTATACTTCAACATTGATCGTTACTAATGCACAAGGTTGTAGTGATACTTCGGTAGTGACTCTGAATGTCGAGAATGAATGTGCAGATCTCTTTGTGCCGAACGCATTCTCTCCAAACGGCGATGCTCAGAACGAAGTGTTCTGCGTTTATGGAACATGTATTAAGTTCATGCAGCTGGAAATTTACAGCAGATGGGGCGAGCAGGTTTTCATTTCAACCACTACAGCAAATTGTTGGGACGGAACATGGCGAGGACAGCAATGTGAAGCTGGTGTATTCACGTATGTCTTGCGTGGGCAAATGAATGATGGTACGCCTATCGAGATGGAAGGTCACATTAATCTTATCAGATAACCGGGAGGAACGACGATGAAAACTAAAAACATATTATTCTCGCTGGCGATTCTTGGTTCTGCATTGCTGAATGCTCAGGATATTCACTTTTCGCAAATAACCGAAACTCCGCTTTTGCTGAATCCATCTCAGGCTGGTCTTGGTCATGATGTACGCGCTTCAGTGAATTACAAAGATCAGTGGAGAAGTGTCGTAAGTGCTCCATATAAGACGATCAGTGCTTCTGCTGATTTTGCTCTACTCAAGAAAAGCAGTGGAACTCATCTTGGCTTGGGAGTAAATTTCTTTAATGATAAAGCGGGCGATGCAAACATGGCCACCACTTTTGGACAAATGCATATTGCCGGTATTGTCGGACTAAACGCTACGAATCAACTGTCGGTTGGAGTTGTTGCCGGATATGGTCAACGTAGCATGAACTATTCCAATTTAATTTGGGGTAACCAATACGATGGGCAACAGTATGATCCAAGTATTGGTTCAGGAGAAACTCAACCGTATTCCAGTTTTAATTATCTGGATATTGGAGCTGGAATTTCCTGGTTGTTCGGTGCTGGAAACGCAACGATGACTTCGAAAGATGCCAAAATTTTTAACATCGGAATTGCTGCGCATCATTTGAATAAACCTGCTTATAGTTTCTATGGAGAAAGTGCGAACAAGTTGCCAATGAAACTTGTGTTTCATGGTAATGCAACCATCGGATTAAAGAACACAAATCTTATTCTTGAGCCATCATATTTTGTCGCGATTCAAGGAGGACATCAGGAAATTACTCCTGGCGTAATGTTCAAGTATGTTCTGGGACAATCATCTGTTTATACCGACAGAAAAAAAACTTCTGCGTTTTCACTAGGTGCATATTTTCGCGTGAAGGATGCAATTGTTCCAATGGTTCGATACGAATTCACGAATTGGTCCATTGCGACCAGTTACGACATCAATATTTCCGGGTTGTCAGCAGCGAGTCGTGCGCGCGGAGGATTTGAAGTTTCTGTTCGATTCATGACTCCAAATCCTTTTGGAGCGAAGTCGTCTGGCAAAAGTATTTTTTGATTTGTAGTATAACAGGTAATTCAATTCGATAATGAAAGCATTTTCCCTACTAGTATTAAGTTTCTCGCTGTCAGTTGTCTACGCGCAACAAAATCAAAATGGACCGGCGGGCGGAGCTTGCGTTGGTTGTCCTACAGTTCAGGATGGTAGTACTGTTTTAGGATTGACGTACAGCAGAGATACTTGTGGATTAAGTTATGTAATGGTTTCCCAAAAAGTAGGTCAACGTTTTTCTCCTCCTGGTGTTGCGCAGCCTTGTACGCTTGCAATAACCGGAATGCCATCTTGTTCAATTATTGAAAAAGCATATTTGTGGGCAGACGCTTCAGGGAATGGTTCTGCTGTAACAGCGAGTGTTACAAATCCGAGTTCCGCGAATGCATCTTTTCCAATGACAATTATTGGTCAGGATATTGACAAATGCTGGGGATTTCAAGGAACTGATTCGTATCGCGCGGACGTTACTTCAATCATCGCGGGAAATGGCAATTATATTTTTTCGGGATTTCCTGTAGGTTCTTCCGGAGTGGACATTGATGGATTTGCAATGATGATTATTTATCGTGATCCTACGGCAACCTTCGAAGGTCATATTGAAATATGGGATGGAGCAGTTGTAATTGGCGGTGGCACAACAACTCAAACAATGACTGGATTGAATGTCTGTGCGAACTCTACAAATCAACGTGCATTTATGTTGATCGCAGATTTGCAAGGACTAGGCTCAACATTATCTATGAATAACAGTGCGCCATTCACGATTACTGAAGATTGGTGGAATTGGATCGACCAGCCAACTGCAGTTCTTCCAACTTCTCAAACCACTTCAGCATTTACAGTTGTATCAAGCGGAGATTGCTACAATTTCATGATGATGGGATTGTATTATCAAACGAGCACGTGCAACACATGCACACCTCAATCAATTGGTAACATGACACTCGCTTCAACCGGAAGTGGAACTTGTGCACCCAACAGCGGAACAGTGACAACTACTCCTACAGGAGGTGTTGGCCCATATTCGTACGTGTGGCTTCCTGGTGGTGGCAATACGCAAACAGTTTCAGGATTACCTCCGGGCTCGTATACAGTTGTGGTTACAGATGCTTCAGGTTGCGCAGTAGCGAGCGACACAGTTGTTGTTCCGCCTGGCGTTCCTCCAACGGCGCAATTCACACTTAGTCCATCTCCTGTTGCGGCCTTTCCGGGAACGTTGTGCATGACAGATCAAACGGTCGGTGGATTTTCCTGGAATTGGGTAATCAATGGGATTCCATCCGCAACCACCTCATCGTACTGCTATACAATTGCCGATACTGGTGCAATTTGCGTAACACTTTTTGTTCAGGATTCACTTGGATGTGCCGATACTGCTACTGCATGTGTTACAGTTCTTGGTGAGGCATTGATCAGTATTCCAAATGTGTTTACTCCAAACAACGATGGTAACAATGACTTGTTTGAAATCACGTGGCTCGGACTTACAGCATTGGATTGTGAAATTTATGACAGGTGGGGCGTTCTCATTTACAAATGGAACGGCTTGACAGGAAGTTGGGATGGAAAAACTACCACAGGCAAATTGGCTACTGACGGGGTTTATTATTACATCATCCACGCAACAACGACACAAGGAGAACAGCGCGGCTTCACAGGCTTTGTTCATTTGATTCGCGGCGATAAATAATCGTTTACTTCGAAATAGTTGAAACAAAAGGAAATTCAGTTGTGTTTTCTTATTCCAGACTTTGAGCTTCGATCCTAATGCCTAGAGAAGTTGTAAAAGGTTTACGCAGAATCTCGCTGGATAGTATTTTTGCTGCTCGATGGCCATTCTATTTTTTAGTGCCGTTGATTTTTTTACTTACGCATCTCCGTCACAACTCTCATACAAATTTTGATTGTGAATTCTGTAGCGACAAAGCAGGATATTATATGTATCTCCCTGCTACTTTTCACTACGGCTATGAGGCGGCAGCTTATCCTCAAAAATTCGATATTCAACATGGATCCGGGTTTGTGCTTGATACCGTTAACAACAAAATTGTCACAAAGTTTACTTCTGGTGTTGCACTTTTGCAAGTACCGTTTTATTTAGTTGGCGCATTTATTGCCGAGACTTTCTCTATCGACGAACAACCTTATTCTAGATTCTACCTGATATTTATGGATATCGGATTGGCATTTTATTGTACAATGGGTTTGTTTTTCTTCAAAAAGTGGATTGAGTATTATACTAGTTCACGTACCGGCTTTATCGCGATGCTCGTGATCTTTTTTTCAACTCATTTGTATTATTATACACTTGATGAGAATCTGATGAGCCACGCTTATTCATTCGCATTGATGTCAGGCTCGCTTTATGCAATGAAGTCATGGATGAACACGAATAAACAGAAATATTTTGTGATGTTCGTTAGTATGGTTGCCGTAGCCACTTTGATACGACCTACTAATATCCTTTTCGGACTTATTGGATTTTTTCTTGATGTGAAAAGTTGGCAGGAAGGTATTGCTAAGTTCAAATCAATTTTTATGTTTCGCAACGTAGTAATTTCGGCATTAGTTTTTCTATTGATTTTTCTTCCACAGTTGATGTATTGGAAATTTGCCTATGGAAACTTTATTGTCTGGTCTTACAGTAATGAAGGGTTTGAGAATTGGAACGATCCATGGTTCTTATCTGTGTGGTTTTCGCCACAAAGTGGACTGTTCCCTTATACACCAATTCTGATTGTCGCATTAGTATTGGCTGTTTATGGGATGTACAGAAAAAAATCAAACGCCTTCTTGGTTCTCATTACTTTCATGCTTGTAAGTTACATGTGTGCAGCATGGATAAATCCTTTTTTTGGAAGCTGCAACTTCGGCAAACGGCCCTTCGTTGAATATTTGCCAATTCTAATGTTGCCGATCGCATGGGCCATTCATGGGATTTCGAGAAGATCTAAACGATTGCAATGGGGATTCTACAGTATGTTACTACTATTCGCCTATTATAACATTGGTCTATTCGGCGCGTTTGATACGTGTTTCATCGGAACCACTTGGGATTGGTCAGCATTCAATCAACTGCTTTATAAAGGTTGCTTGTCTTTTTGAAAACTTGAGGAATATTATTTTGATTGACTCGAAGTAGATTTCGGCCTGCCACCTTTGAAAAAGTATTTCTTATAATAGTTTTCGTCAAGATTGTTAATCACGATTCCTCGCTTGGTCGATGCGTGAACAAATCTTCGGTTTTGAAGATAGACTCCTACATGCGAAACTTTCTTGCTGTTGATTTTGAAAAACACAAGATCACCTTCCTGGAGATTTTTTTCACTTATGTTTTCACAATCTTCATACATAGAATTAGCAGAACCAACTAATTCTATTCCGAAAACATCGCGCAATAAAATTGTAGTGAAGCCTGAACAATCTACACCGGTTTTTGCCTTGCCGCCATACTTGTAAGGAACGGCATACCATTCGTCAATAAACCGATACAATTTCAGATTCGTTACCTCTTTCTCTGAAACTGCAAGTAATGCTGCATACTTTGTTTTCAGAGCTTTGTCTGCTTGATTTGCTGCTTCTTTTGTCCCATTTTTTCCACCATGACAAGAAGAAACCATCAACAAAACAAGTGCACCAAATCGTAAGAAGAACCTCTGGTTTTTCATCTTCATAAATTTAGAACAGCAGATTTGATGCCCGAATGAGCTACATCAGATGTTTTGAATGTTAAAATGTTGATAATCTGACTTTTGTAAATTGCTCGAAGATTCGTATTTTTGAGAGATTTGGCGGTCTTCTGCATTGTACTGTGGAGAAGATTGGCGCGACCTTTGCCTTAAGGCTAGTTATGAAGCGTTTGATAATTCTGTTTGGACTTTTTTCTGCACCTATTGCGATGGGTTTCCAAACAGCGCCTGCTAGTGACACCAATGCGCGAATAAAATCTGTTTTCATTTACAATTTCACAAGATACATTGAGTGGCCTGCAGATTACCGTACGGGAAATTTCATTATCAATATGTACGGATCAAATGGGGCCATGCTTGCGGAGTTGAATGCGATGGCGAAAACCAAAACAGTAGGTTCTCAAAAAATTGAAATACGTAACACCACAACATTAGATGGAATAGGGAAGAGTCACATTCTCTATGTTACTCCTGACGTCACTACTCCTATAGCAGACATCATCGCAAAAATAAAAGGGAAGAGCACGTTACTCGTTACTGAAAAAACAGGATACGCGAAACAAGGTTCTGCAATCAACTTTGTTGTTGTTGATAACAGACAAAAATTTGAATTGAATAAAGCAAATGCAGAAAAGTATAGTTTGAAAGTTAGTGCACAATTAGTGACTCTGTCAATACCCGTTGAAGACAAATAATTAACTCGATGAAAAACAAAGTAAGCGTACGCGCATTGCTGTTACTACTGGGAATCGTATTCTCTGGTGGTGCCGGACTGCAAGCGCAATCTTACTATCATCACGACCGATCTTGGGATTTTATCCTTCGCGGTGAAGTTGATAGCGCTCGCGCGGAGATCGATCTCCAGATGAAAGAGCCAGGCTCCGACAAAGATCCGGAATGTTGGTACCTCTCTGGTTTCGTGTACAAGGAAATGTACAAACGCTATGAGAACACGAATGTGAAATCTCAATATCGCATCACAGCGCTCAACGCGTTCAAAACGTCAATTGTTTTGGATACGGTTTCGGCCCGTATACAATCAACTCGCGATAACGTTAAATATCTTGCCAGCAGATTTTACAATGACGCTGTTTCTACTCTCGATACAGTTAATCATCAGACTTCGTTGAATTGTTATTTGCTTTACAGACAAGCTGCTGTTCTGGCTGATCCCAAAATCGATATTCTGAAAAAGGACATTGAGTTTTACCTTGCCCTTGCTTCAACATACAATACGATTTACATCATGGACAAGAAGAAAAATGCGCCGTACTTTGATTCCACTCGAATCACTTACGCACGTGTGCTGACTTGGGATCCTAATAACTATACTGCGAACTACAATCTTGGACTGCTCTATTGGAATAAAGGTGTTGACTTGATGTACGACATCGACTACGATGATAGTCTCGGAATGGTATTCGATGTGCAGGATCATTCGGTTGAACTCTTCAAGCAATCTTTACCATTCGCCGAGAAAGCGTACGAGATGGAACCGAAACGTGAAGAAACGCTCATTGTATTGTCGGGTATTTATTACAGCCTGAACGAATTTGAAAAATCCAAGAAGTATCAGGAGATGCTGGATAAGCTAAGAAATCAGCCGAAGTAACCCGAATAATAATCGCTACCCGCAAGCCCTTTTTATGAATTTTCGATTTTCGATTGGTGCAAAAATTCTGCTTGGTTTCGGTGTACTCATCGTGCTGGTTCTTATCGCGTTTTCACTTACGTTAGCGACTATCCGCGAAAGTCGTGAAATAAACTACAAAATAGCCAAGCTTTACACGCCTTCGGTTAATGCATTGCAGGAAATGCGGCTTGTGATTACCCGTTCGAAGACTTATATGACAACCTGGGTCAACGTGCCGGGACCTTCTGAAGACAAAGTGAAAATGGTCAATCTGATTAAGACCGAATTACCTGAAGTGAAAAAGGGAATTGCTGAATTGTCAAAAGATTGGAGCAATAATGATCAGGAACTTATCACTTTCATTTTCGCCAAGTGCGATTCGCTCTGGATGATGGACAATCAGGTGATGAATGAGTTAAGTACGTTCGAAAGTTATGATGATCCTTCCATTGTTTTTCTTGTACGTCCTAGAGTTCTTGATGAAGATGGTGACGTGACGATGACAACCCGCGCGATTAGCGATTTGCTCGACAATCTTATTCAACGACAGTACGACGCGGCTGACGCGAAACGAATCGAGATGCTTGAAGCATTTCAGCAATTGCAAATTGTGGTATTGTTCCTACTGATCGTGCTTCCGGTTGGTGGATTCATCATTGCATTGCTTACGGCTCGGACAATTACAAAACCGGTTCGCCAGTTGAAAAATATCCTGCTTCAGATGGCGCGCGGAGTATTGCCAGGAGACAAAATTCCTAACCGTAATGACGAAGTAGGAGAGATGTCTGTTGCTTTGAACAGTTTGGTTGATGGAATGAAACTCACAACTGAATTCGCAAGAGAAGTAGGTTCCGGAAATTTCGATTCGTACTACAAACCACTTTCGGAGGAAGATTCTCTGGGTTATGCGCTGATAAAAATGCGAGCTGATCTTCGCGAAAATGAACGCGTACTCGAAGCAAAAGTTATTGAACGAACAGAAGAAGTTGTTCGCCAGAAAGAGGAGATTGAAATTCAAAACCGTAAGCTCGAAATTCTGTACAAACATATTACGGATAGTATTCGATACGCGAAACGTCTTCAGGATGCGATTCTGCCAACACAAGCGGTATTGGACAAATTGTTGCCTGAATCATTCATTCTTTTCAAACCAAAAGATATTGTAAGTGGCGATTTCTATTGGACATTTGAAGCGAAAGGCCGTGTGTTTATCGCGGTTGTCGATTGTACAGGTCATGGAGTGCCTGGAGCGTTCATGAGTATTGTTGGACACAACATGTTGAATCAGATCGTAAAGGAAAAACCTGATTTAAATGCAGCTGAATTTCTTGATGAACTCAATGAGCTTGCCGGCAAAACAATCAACCAACACTCCGAAGATTCTGCCGTTCGTGATGGAATGGATATGACCATGTGCATTCTGAATAAAGAAACCGGAATGATGGACATGGCTGGAGCAAACAATCCATTGTACATTTTCCGCAATCAGAATTTGCAGGAGTTACGTGCCGATAAACTACCTATTGGATTTCTTGAGGCTCGTGCTTCAAGACGCTTTACAAATCACAGAATTCAGCTCGAGAAAGGCGATACGTTATACTTATTCTCGGATGGCTACGCTGATCAATTTGGTGGCCCTAAGGGCAAGAAATTCATGGTTGGACAATTCAGAACTTTCCTTACGCAAATTCATACTGCTCCAATGAAAGAGCAATTCAAAACTCTTGACCAAACTATTGAGCAATGGCGAGGAAATCTGGAGCAAGTAGACGATATCATCGTGCTTGGTTTTAAGGTGGTCTAAATCAGACTGATTTCCCGATGTTCCGGGGTTTCTGACTATTGCGGAATTCGCAAAAAAAAGGTAATTTGGCCTCAGCGGAAAAACAACCCAGTTTCCGCTTTCTGGCAATGCAAAATCTTCGATTTTTACTTCTTGTATCACTGTTTTTCAGTGGAATATCTCAGTTGTGGGCCGTAAATCCGCCTCCTTCTAATGATACAGTTTGTTACGCGACTGATCTCGGAACATTGGGAATACCTGGTGCTTGTCCTGGTTATCCATACGGGGACACAATAACCGTGAACGGTAGTACTACATGGGCGAATTACAATTCGTTGGATTTTTCCCCCGTACATTGTTTTCCTCTAAGTGGAAGTCCTGATGTGTGGTATAAGTTCCGGGGTACAGGATCTTATCTTTATTTCGAGATGACTGGGTTCAACGGACTTGACTCATTCTTTGTGAAATTATTTTCGAGTCAAGGATCTTGCCTCGCTCTTATTCCATTAACCTGTGAAATTTCGACTTCCGGATTTATGGCCACTACGTTTTTAACTCCCGAAGTGGGAGGAGAATACTACTTGCAAATTGGAGGTAATACATACAATCAGGTTGGCGATTTCGTTTTCAGTTTCAAATCGTTTAACGATTGTATTGGTTGTGTAAAGAATGCGGAAGTGGAATTGACTCCAGCGCCATGGCACGGACGCTATGGAACAAGTGATACTGTTACGATGTGTGTGACGGTTAACAGATGGGAACTCTTAACTACTGCAAATCTGCATAGCATAATTCCAATCTTTGGTGACGACTGGGACACGGCTACACTTGTTCCTGTTTCCGGTCCCAATGCCGCTACAGGATGGAATTGGTTTACAGGAGTGAATACACCATTTGGTACGAACAGTGGATACTTTTTTGATAGTGACTTTGATGGAAATCCGTTAAACAATCCTGGTGAAAATGGAAACATTTTAACTTCTTGGGAAGCGTGTTGGTCGATAGCATCAAAACCTTTCTGCAATACTTTCGACCTTGCTGTTGAAGTTTATATTTCAAGCGACTACACAACAGGGCTGGGAAATACGGCTAATGTTTGTGAGGAATACACGCCCATTCATATGGGATTAGCAGCGTGGTGTTGCCCTTCTCCCATCGTGACAGTCATCCCTGGCGCCAATTGCGGATTGAATCCAATTTTGATGATTGATCCTGCTTCGCCAAATGGGACGGATAGTTTCAATATTACTTTGTATGATACTTCAATGACGGCAATAAGTTATGTGGGGAGTGTAACCGGTTTGACAACAATGACAGCACCGGGACCTGGTTATTATTTGGTTGAAGCGTATAATGTCAGTGCAAGTTGTCCTGGTTTTGTTACGGTTCAAATTGCGGGTGCTTTCACTATTGATATGACTCAAACTTCAGTTGGATGCGATTCTGTAAGTGGGGCAGTCTTGGCGACAACCACCGGGTCTAATGGCCCTTTAACTTACAATTGGCCAGGAATCACTACATGGACAGATTCGATAGCAACAGGATTAGCAGAAGGATTTGTTGTTGTTGAAATAACGGATTCATTCGGTTGCACAATTATTGATTCGCTTTATGTAACAACGCTTCCAATGCCAGGCGCAGATTTTGGTTATGCAGATCATACTTATTGCAGCAATGATGATACGATACAGGTTTATTTCGATCCATTTACTTCGGGTGGAGCATACACATTGTTAGCGCCATTAGCATCTACAATAATAGTTAATCCAACTACCGGAACTATTTCACTCAACGGTTCAACTGTGGGAACTCCTTATTGGATTTATGTTGAATACCGTGTAGGTACATTGTGTCAGGATATTTTTATCGACTCTGTGCAAATTGTTCAGCAACCACCTCCGCCAACTGCAACTAGTGCGCAAGTAAGCGAATGGTGCATCGGTAATACTCCACCTGTTTTGACAATTGCAACTGCAAGTTGGCTTCCGTTGTGGTATGACCCGCAAACAACGGGCTCTGGAATTGGCTTCAGTTTCACTCCGCCGTTAAATGGATCTACAACTCCGGGATCGTATTTATACGGAGTTTCATTCCTTACTGATCTCGCGGGAGGATGTGCAAGTATTCCAACTCTCTTTTCAGTTACAGCAGTTGCATATCCAAATGTTACGTTCTCTGGTGACACAACTATTTGCGAAGGAGAAACTGCTTTGCTCTACGCCAGTAGCGGATCGTATGTTTATTCATGGACTCCAACTCCGACTTCAGGAATAAGTAATTTGCCCGTGACAACAACTTCACCGGCTTCATCTTCATCTTATTCTTGTGCAGTAGCGAACTCAGGGTGTATCACCACGGGAGTTGTAAACGTTATTGTCCAATCGGCTTCGGATTGCGCATTTCTTGTGTACAATGGATTTACGCCCAATGGAGATGATCGCAACGATACTTGGGTAATTGACGGTGCAGATTCAACAGCTGGAATTCACGTCATTATTTTTAATCGATGGGGAGAACACCTTTGGGAAGGCCACGATTATGATAATCAGAATGTAGTTTGGCGAGGACGTGATGGAAGCGGCAATCAAGTTCCTGAAGGAACTTATTTCTTTATCATATACCAGAGGGATGTTGAAAAACAAACGGGTTGGATTGAATTAAGCAGATAATCAAAGGAACATGAGAAAATTTTTACTCTTCCTTTTTATTTTGGGATCTGGACATCTCTTCGCACAAGCTCCTGAGGGAATAAATTATCAGGCTGTTGCACGCGATCTTACAGGTGCAGAAATGCCAAACACTCCTGTCGCAGTTCAGGTACAGATTCTTAATTCTGCACTAACCGTAATTTACCAGGAAGATCATTCTGCTACAACCAATGCTTTCGGATTATTCAATATTGTTGTTGGACAAGGATCAAATCCTACCAGTAGTTTTTCTGCAATCAATTGGGCCGCGAGTCCGTTCTATTTGAAAATATTTGTTGATGCCAATGGAAGTGGTTTGGTTGATATGGGTTACACGCAACTCTGGTCTGTACCATACGCACTCTATGCTAAGGAAGCTGCTAACGGTCCGCAAGGTTTGCCGGGAATAAATTGTTGGGATACAGATGGTGATGGTGTTAACGATTTGGGAGAAGATCGCAACGGAGATAATTTCTGGAACGCTTTGGATTGTCAAGGAGATTCCGGACTTGCTGGCCCAACAGGCGCGACAGGTATTCAAGGAGTAGTAGGGCCGACTGGAGCTCAAGGCTCTGGCATTGATAGTATTGTCGTGAATGTGAATTCGTCGGTTTCTATATATTACAACAATAGCCAAGTCGTAACTACGCTCCCCTTGACTGGACCAACTGGCCCACAAGGACCAACTGGAGTAGCTGGCCCTTCTGGAATAACTGGCGCAACAGGCCCAACAGGATTATCTGGTCCAACTGGTCTAGCAGGTCCAACTGGAAATACTGGAGCTACAGGAAGTACTGGAGCAGTTGGTCCCGCAGGTGTTACAGGATCAACTGGATTGACAGGAGCTACCGGTACAGCGGGACCGACTGGACTTGCAGGATCGACAGGTCCCGCAGGTGCTACCGGTGCAGCTGGATCAACTGGCAGTACAGGTGCCACTGGAGTTGCAGGACCCACAGGAATAACCGGTGCTTCCGGACCAAGTGGAAATACGGGTGCCACTGGACCATCAGGCGCAACGGGCGCAACAGGATTGACCGGAGCAACCGGGGCCACGGGTGCCACAGGAACTTTTGGCGTAACCGGATCAACAGGACAGATGCTATATCACAACGGTGCGACGTGGGTTGCAACATCATCAATTAACCATGACGGTTTCAGTACCGGAATTGGAATTACAGCATCTTCAACGTCTAGACTTAATGCAGACTGGTCAACTGGATTAGCTGGATCGAACACTATCGCCACATCTATCACTACTTCGGGTACAGGGAACAACGGCTCTTTATTTGCAAACACAACCGGAACCGGTGCCGGAGGTTATTACGGGATATATGGTCAATCGCTAGTTAGTGGGTTAGGCTCTTCAGCAGGCGTTCAAGGTTACGGCGGAGGCACAGGCGGAGGCGCTCGCTACGGACTTTTTGGGACTGGTAATGTTGGTACGATTGGACAGGTTGCCTATGGTGTTTACGGATTGGCGAACGGTCTATCAGGAACAAAGTATGCGGTGTATGGAGATGCACAAGGAGCAGGTACTATCTACGCTGGTTATTTCGCTGGTGGAAATGTTTACATGCAGAACAATGTTGGAATTGGAATTACAGTTCCGAATTCAAAACTTGAAGTAGCGACCGATGGTACTCTAACTAACGGACTTCGTGTCAGTAACACCGCCGCTGCTACTAATGGTCCGACCATCTATTTGGATGCGCAATCAACTCATTGGACAATTACCGGTTCCAAAGCCGGGAATGGTTCGGGAGCGAATAAAATTGTGATCAGAAATTATTCTCTTGCAACGGATCAATTCGCATAGACTGCCACAGGTGATTT
>CAZBYM010000054.1:0-13877 GCA_964495745.1 uncultured Chryseobacterium sp.
TGATTTCCTTTGCAGGAAAGAAATTCTTGATATCCTCTGGAGTTGCAGTTGTGAGAATATCACGAATGTTATAATTGGTACGATAACCTAAATCAGTAATCGCATATGCAAGCATTTCAAGAATGGTAATTCCAGGATCGTGCGCATTATCGTCCGTCCAGATTTTACCAGCAAGTTCCTGGATATGTCTGAGCCCTTCTTCCCTCAACAAGGAGTAGTCCATGCTTTTCAGCGGTGGAGGTGAAGTAGATATGGTGATACTTTCGGCCATAATTAAACTAGTTGCATTACTTATTTATACGATGCAGGCGTCATTATTATTTATGGAGCAAGAAGTCCAAGTAATTTCAACATTGCTTCAAGTTCATTAATTCTTGTGCGCATGTTCTCGATCAATGCATCTGACACTGCATTGCCAGTGTTGGGAACGTTCACATCTGCGGCAGTCATATTCTCTTGCCTGTAAAGTTTGATCACCTCTCCATCACCCGTCATCACATTAAAAATTGAAGTTGGAATAACACCAACTCCACCGCCTAGGTCGGTCGAGTAAATCTGAATGCCCGAGTTTGGCGTGATACCTGGGATGGAAGTAGGTTCTGTTCCTGTTTGGATGGCAAGCACATTTGTCCCGCCTGCCCCAATCAAAGAGTTACCAGTAACTCCACCAATAACAGTATTGCCATTAAACGCAGCCGCAATGTTTGATTCAGGAGCAGTTTGGCCGACAACGTTTGAAACGTAAATTCCGATATTAAGTGCAGCTGACGCCGAACTCCAAAGCCCACTACACGTAACACCAAGTCCAACTCTTGTCATAGACGGATCTAATGAAGATGTACCCGACAGGTTGTTTACAATCATTGCTCCACTGTTTCCAGTTGCAGAAGGATTTTCTTCTCTAACGTGAAGTGCGGCATTTGGGGCAGTCAAGCCAATTCCAACTTTCGGGTTCCCGGCTGCGGTACCATCGTAATAAATTACTCCGCCACCACCATTTACCCAGAGTCCATCGGTAACTGTATGTGTTGTGAGTGAATTCCATTGCGCGTCTTTCCAGACTTCGAGATCTGCATCGGGTCCTCCGAAACGTACGGTTCCGTCTGATGGAACTGCAGTGTCTGTGTCGCCAATGGTAACTGCTCCATTAATGTCAACTTTTTCAGTTGCCGTTTTTCCGATTCCAATTTTTCCATCGGATGAAATTTCTACCTGTTCAGTAGCAGGCAAGGTCCCATTCACAATTACGTTTCCACCGAACGGCTGAATTTGCAATTCGCTTGGTGTAAATCGGAGTGTTACTCCATCGCTAAGATATTCACCAGTCCTCGCTTGAATCTGATTGCTGTCGAGTACGAGATTTGGACCTTCTACCGGTCCGAGCATAAGGATTCCGGTATTTTCAGCCATGTTAACTCTCGACCGCGGATCCGAATTTGGTTGCGATACATGTAACGGTGCATAAGGAAGAATTTCATTAATACCCACATTTCTGATCGGGTTGACAGGCAGCGGAGCAGGACCAGGGGCAATTGCAGCCCTTGCCGTACTTGTACTTCCTGAGTCTGTAAGGAAAGTCATTCGCTCAAGCAATTCGGTTCCGAATTTTTCCTGGATTGCGAAAACATTCCTGCGTTCCGGAATTACATTGTCTTCAATGGCACTCATAAGCCAACCACCATCTTCTCCTGATTCGAGATTCTCTATCATGATAGAAATATTGCCTCCATCATGGGCTCCTTGTACATGCAGCTTCTGCTCTGGCTCAACTGTTCCAATTCCAACATTGCCTTCAGATACCTGATCAATGAAGAGCCGGCTGTTGCTGATTCCTTTGGAAGCATCATCAATGCTAAATCCAGTTGCAATTTTTCCGGTTGGATTTAAGTTGATGTTCCATTTCTGAGACTCGTCAGCGCTTTTGAAACAAATCATTTCATCTTCCTGACCTTTCTCACCTTTGATCCCAAGGGGACATTCGGGCGCAGTTTCTCCGCCAATTCCGAAGCGCTTTAGAGTTCCAAACGTTGGAGTAACAACTTTATAGCTTACCAATCCATCATCTACAAGATTTAGTGCGGAATCAATGGTGTCAGCGAAATCTTCTTGATCCGGAATATCTCCGTTCTTAAATTCTTCGTAGAGATCTAGTCTGTTCTTTTGTGACATGGTAAAATATTTTTAATTATTGTACTTCAAATGTTTGTTCAATTTTCCAGAAGTCAACCCCTGTTGCAGGCGCATGACCAATGATCAATGTTGTCGTAATTTCATCAGCACCGATTCCTGTTTCTGGTTTTTCTTCCTGTCCACAATCTTCGCACGGAACTGGCGGAGGTAGCATAGGTTGCAATACGAGATTGTCTTCACATTCACAATCCTCAGTTTCCAATATTGTAATCAAGTGCGTTGGTGCTGAAGTTAGAATAGATGCAGAAGTAGATGTTATTGCATCGTCAATGTCTTTCAGAATTCTAGGAGGTGTATTCAATCCTGTCGGAATAATCTGATGCATATTAAAACAGCTTACGAAATCGACGTAAGTTCTGTCTTCAACAAAATTGATGATCATTGATTTGTGGACGCGTCCGCCGAACACAATATCATTAGTTCCATATGTCCACGGTGCAAGAAATTGTCGGATTTCTTCTTCGAGTTGTTGCCCATAGAATCCAATATCAAACCCAGGAAGGAACTTAACCTGAAACTCCGTCTGGATTTCTTCGAATATCGGATTTCGAACATGCAACTCGGCGCACGGTGGTTTGATCGAGTTGATGTAAGACTGAATCTCTGTTAATGTGATCAGACTCGTTTTAGGCTTCAGTGGATCACACGCATTTTTATTTTGCAGATCAGCAATAATAACAAGTGAAACATGACCCGGTGTAAGTTCGTTGACATCATTCAGCGATGTATAACGAGTGTGATTGAGGCACTTCACCTTGTAAATCTTCGGAAACTTCTCGAGTACGAGATGTTCGTAGTCCCAAATCGTTACAGCACGATGCTTGTGTCGTAGTCTTTCACTGACACGTACATAAAATTCATCACTTTGCTCCTTGATACGGCCACCGAACGATGCGAAAGGTTGACTGAGTTTATCAATAGCCGCATCACCGTTAACGAAATCCTGAATCGTATCTGCAGGCAATGCAAGTCGTAAATGGTTAGGATCGTTACCATTATTCGAATACGTTGCAACAACGGCTTGAGCTTGAACATCAATCAGATCACAGATTGCTCCGGAGTAATGTTGAACACTTGCTTTCAGCCAGAACAATCCTTCTGGTAAATACGTGTTTGAATTGTTGAATGCTTTAGGAAGATCGAAGGTTACAATACCAGATGTAATCAGTCCGGATGTTGTGTCCGACAGAATTTGCAATTGCGAGAATGAATACCATTCGTTGTTAAAAAGATAACTCCACTTTAACGGCTGCTTCGCGAAATCCGGATTTGCACTTCCTTCTGCTGCTTTCAGCAACACAGAAAGTGTTTGTGGTGGATCAAGACTGGTTATCCCAATGTACAACGAACCTTCGTCCGGGAATTGAGGAAGCAACGGAATTTCATTGACCGTTTCTATAATGTGCGGATGGTTCTCTGCTGCACCGAAAGGAAGTATATGGAAGAATTGCTCAATTCTTGAATTGTAATTCTTCTCGTTTACAGACGCTTTAAGCTGTCTGGTCAGGTTTATTGTTTCAGACGAAGTATAGTTGACCGACATCTCTTTGATCTGCGGAGTGTAGGGTTCATTCGGTAGACCTAGAATTGCTCCGGGAGTAACAGGAGCTGACCCACTTACCTGCGTATCTTTTACAACCCAGATTGCCTGTTGTGTATACGAGTTCTGAAAAATGCTATGTCCGAAATCAACATTGTCAATTGAAAGTCGCAGAAATCCTTTTTGAGTTTCAGCGCCAAATTCTTCGACAGCTTCCATTTTTGGATTACGTCGAATGTTATGAAGGCTTCCGTTATTAATAGTAATTACCTGAGTATTATCAAGAAGGTTGGTGTTATTTGGCGGATCGAACAGTTCATAACCGTCGATTCCTTGATTCACTGAGCGCCAAGTCTTCCGATCGAGAACTGCCGCATTTACCTTAAATGCCTGGTTGTTCCGTCGATTTTTTTCATACGGCGGCAGGTAATTCTGGTAATACGTAGCAAATCCATTCGGAAACCTCTCTGCATCACTCGGCAAACCGTGCCATGTAATGTTTAGGTTTAGTACGTCCAGTTGCTTCTGGAAAATTTCCGTGCTCCCAATATAGAACGCGGAATCAATGACTGGCTGACCGCCAAATGGCTCAAAAGGTTTGTCCGGAGACAATACAGAATCGTCATTTTGAAAAATCAAATTCTTTACCCCATCAACATCAACATTAATGTTGGCGGTGAAAATAGACTTGGTGCTTAAATCTTTGTAGATGTATTCTGTAGCAGGATGGTTTGTATTTAAAGTAATTTTCACTACAGGCCATGAAGTACGGATTGGTTGCAAAAGCACTTCTTCGTTATAAGCAACTACAGGTTTTTGCGCTTGAGAGAGTGTGCGAACAATAATCAGATCGCCATTTGTATCATAATATGTTTCATTGTCTGATTCCGGCACAATCCATTCTTCTTCTCCACTGAAATAAACATTCAGCGCCCCTTTCAACGCGGCATTCTGTTGGTCGAGGACATAATTGGCAATAATCGCTTCGTGCTCCGCAACAGGTGTTGTACGAAGCTCCTCAGAGATGCGCATCGTATCTACGGTAGATGGCATAGCAAGCGCTGCGGCAACTAACGCGGGTGGATTGGACACTGCTGGTCTATTGAAATTAATTTTGATCTCAACTTTCCGGATTCCCTCAGCTAAAAACAAAACAGGAGAAGCAAATGCGAAACCAATTTCAGCCTGAGGGCGATCAGCTTGATCTTCGAAATTTTCTTTTGGAGCACCAAATGTTCTCCAACGTTTTTCCTTTCCTTCGAGTTCTTCACCAATCCCGTCTTTTGACTTCGCGACTGGAGAAGCATACAATCTCCAATTGTTACCACCTGTTGGCCCTTGAGGAGGGACTCCCGGCAAGAGCACCGGAATTGGATCTGGAAAAACAGGCGTAACTGCTGCATCATCCAGTGGGCGATTGATGAACACTGCTTTCAGTTGATCAACAATTCCGTGATTAACAACAATATCCTTGTCCGTTTTGTAAATAAGATCTACACCGGTTTCATCTTTCTTTGCATCGAGTTCCTTGTCTTTTGCAACAAGAGCACCACTTAACTGTTCAGCAAGTGTAAAGATGATGAATACCTGATCGGGAACTTCAGCACGTTCTTCGAGATTGAGAATTTCGCGGTAGTAATAATCAAGATGTCGCTTAGTAATTGTATTGATATCATCCTGCGCAATTTTGAAAAGCTTCAAGAAACCGATGAACAATGCATAATGCGGTTCTGTTTTCTGCTCTTCGGAAATTGATTTTGTAAAGAAGCCGACCCAATCTCCTTCGGGAGCATCTGCAAGATTGAAGTACTGGATTTCCGTGGCAAAGTTCTTTGTAAACGAAATGAAATCCTCCATCGATCTTTCATCAACGGAAACATACGACGGAAGTAATGCAGCAAGCAACCGCTGCGACTGGCTGGTGCCATCTCGCTGTAAGGCGTTTTTATTGTTGCAGTTATCTTCGCTCATTGTTAAAGATTTGTTCCCTCATTGAGGTAATACGGATAAACTATGTTTGATCGCGTGTTAGTAGAAATAATGGTATAGCTTACTGTCAGGACAATTCTTCCCACCAAAGGTTCTACATCTACATCCACATTGTCAAGATTGACGCGTGTTTCATAAGTTTCAATAGCATCGCTCACGATCTCTGAAACAAATGGAGCGAAGGCCGCATCCATTGGTTCAAAAATCTGCTGATTCAGATTAGCGCCAAAGTCGGCTCGCATTACACGTTCTCCGAGTGTTGTAGCAAGCAGAATTCCCAAACTCTGTTTGATATCTTCTTCTGCTTTCACCAACTCCAGTGTGTTGCCGCTGCGAGTGAAAGTAGGAGGGAAGGACCATCCTTGTCCGAGGAATCCACCTGTGTCAAATATTTCCTGAAGAGTTTTTTCGTTAGCCATAATCTAAAAATTAACCAATCATTACTGTTGGCTCACCAACTGCCGGTGAAGCTCCACACACACATGTATCGCCCGCACGTAATGCTGGCTTGTTATTAATCATTACTGTCGCGCTTCCAACAACAAACGGTGTTGATGTTGGATGACCTGTGTTAGGAGGAATTACACAAACGTGATTGTCTCCAAAAACAGCGGCAGGTTTTCCTTTAATCAAAACGGTAGCCACGCCTGGACCCACCACGGTTCCTCCATGTGTTGTTGTATCTCCTACGCGTGCTGCTGCCGGCATATTAATTGAGTTTAAGAATTGATCCTTTTACAACAGTCTGTCCTGAAGAGGTAAATTCTGCTCCACTTGTACCTTTACCTATAACTTTTCCGGATTTCGATTCAATTTTCACATCCTTCGTACCTGTGATTGTCACTTTACCTTTCGCATTTACGACAAAATCTTTTGGAGTATCCATCAGAATTCCTTTGTCATCCATCACGATTTTATTCTTGTTCTGATCTTCTAGTGTAATTGATTTCTTGTCGTCGTCGATTACAATCTTATTTTTTCCCGGAGTTTCTACTGTGACAATTTTCTTTTTGTCATCAATCAAAAACTTGATTTTGCTTTTTGTAATCCAGCCTTTGATCTTGTTGTCCTTGTCCGGAGTAAGATCCGCTGGAACTTTGTTCTTCTTGCTGTAAAGCATTCCGAGAATGATCGGATCGCGTGGATCATCATTCACAAATCCGAGAATTACTTCATCATCTTTTTCTGGTCGAATAAGTATGCCGCGATCATTACCTGCATCTGCCGAAACAATCCGCGCCCAGACGCCTTTGTCGCCACTGTCGATAAGCGGAATGCGAACACGTACGCGGAATTCTCCACCTTCTTGGTCAACGATGTCAGTTACAATTCCTGTAACCAAACCATTTACTGCAGGCAACAAACCGGCAGAACCTTTATCCACGATGTTGTCGTATTTCTCGTAGAACCATTCCTGCGAAAAACCAAACATGATGTCGGTGTACCATGTGCTGTGTGCACCGTAACTGTGAACAACGGATGAACAATATGCTGGACCATTAAATCGTTTACCAACTCCCATGAGGTTAATTACATCTCCCGGTTTAATCACATTGGTTCCATAGATACGCACTCGACCTTTAATCTTCGACATTCTGCTGCGAAGCAACTTAGCACTCGCCCACGCAGTAAGTTCTGCATCCAACATTTTTACCGGTGACTGAAGCAGATAATCACTTACGCCAAGAACATCAGAGAGTTCCTTGCCGGAAATGTTTCCTTCTTCTTTAACCATCACCGGAGGCGTTGCTTTTTTCTCAACGACCTTTTGTTTGGAGTAATCCCAGTCTTTTGCTGTTACGTCTCCGTATTGATCACGCGCATCCATTTCAGCTTCGATGTCAACGATGTTATCACCATATTGGAGGTTGAGCGAATCTCCCTTTAACACGAAGACTGGTTTCTTGATGCTTACTTTTCCGTCTTCTACAAACACCAGCAAGCCATTCGCTTCCGCCCTTGAAAGAACAAAATCCCAATCGGTCGCATAGTACTGCACCATTTCTTTGTGCGTTGCAGTAGTGGTTGCAACGTCAGCTTGCAAACCAGCTCCCTGAATCACATTCTTCATGATCGCAGAGTCCGTTTTATCAGCGAAGTATTTGTTCTTGCGATTGATCGTCATCTTCGCGCTCTTGTCGCGTACTTCAAGCATGAGTGTAGAGGGAGCATCTAATGGAGCCTTAATTGAGAATCGGGTAATGATTCCTTCGAATATTTTCTTTTCTATTTGTGCATAACCAGCCTTGATAATGACCGTTGTTCCAGGAATAAAGTCTTGCTTGTTGGATAACTCGAAATCCTGTTTAGCTGCAGAGCCATCATACAAGATTACTTCCGCAACAGGCACACGGTTAATGCGCTTGTTCACCATCACAGACACAATGCCGTATTTAGCCGTCACATCCACTCCACCAATAAGTATGGTGAAGGAAGGAACGGACAATTTTTTGTGCCCAGGTATGAGTGTTGATACGCCCATTATTCTTCGACTTTCGCTATTGGAGGTAAAATCAGTTGTTGTCCGGGAACAAGTCTTCGGTAGTTCCTTAAATCGTTGGCTTTTGCGATCTGGAGATAATAGGATTCGTCGTCGTACTCCTGCTTTGCAAGATTGTAAATCGTATCTCCCGCTTTCACGGTATGCATTTTAGTTAAATCGGGCGATTGAAAAAGTGCAGCAAGAGCAGCTGCCAACACACTAGGATCAGGAGCCCATTCTTTAAATGATGCAGAAATTGTCGCACGAAGAGGCAGGCCAAGTTGATTGAACAGCTTATAATTTACCGTAGCGCTTTCTAAACGACAATTAAAGAAAAGTCCGGCACCCCAAATAATTTTGACCGGTCTCGAGTCGTGGAGTTTTTTATCCGTTGTGGCGAAATTTAATGACATCGTCTTTTTAACTTCGAGCGGAGTTTTAAGATTGGCCATAATACCAAAAAAGTAATTGACCCAAGCTGTCACCGACACGGACGAAACCACAGCCCTAGCGGCCGCCTCTGCATTTATTGCACTTACCGCAACCCCCGAACTTGAAGCTAGACTACTAGCTGCAGCACCTAGTGCTGAGCCAACAGATAGGCCTAAAGGTGGAGAAGCACCTGTTCCATCCAAAAGGAATTCCACACTCAACGTTTTAGGTTCTGTACCTTTATTGGTTTGTGGCGAAACCTTGAGGCTAGAAGTCTTGTTGGAAACCAGATCGCTACCTGCATTGAATGAAAAACTGGTTGGATTGTAAGGTGCAACAAAAGGAATACCGATAGGAAGCAGTTTTGGACCTACTGGCTTACAAGGCAATATCACCAACTTTGCTAATGCTCTTCCCGGTAATTGTCCCATTTCTTAACGATCTTTTTTATCAGTGATCATTCGCTTCAATTCTTGTAGTATTTCTTCTTGAAGACCCGAAGCTTCATTTCCGGTTTTCGCAATCTTTTTTTCTTCTACGCGTGAGGCTCCAGATTGAGAATCTACCCAAGCCCGAACAATTAATTCTTTTACTTCTATTGGCATTGTCGTTGGCTTAAGTTGTTATTGGTGGAATACCTACGCGATAGAAATACTGGTATGAAAGTTCAATAGTGTCAGTAGCTACCTGGCTAGACATCGAATCAAATCCACTAATCTTCCAACTTTTCGGGCACGCGTTTCTGAATACCCATTGTTCCATTGCACCGCCCGTCTCATTCATCAACGTTACGGTTACATCTCGCGGAGCAAAAATGAAAAACTGGAGTGCATTGTCGAACCACTGAATCAGGTCTGAGCCAATAAGGATTCCTCGTTTCAGAGTCAGACTACCATAACTGATCACAGTTGGAAAATGATGAGTAAATGTATTCTCACCACCCTCTACATGCGAATCACCGTATGGAATATCGACGTTCAAACCTTCAACGGTTTGAAAACCGATGTCATCGGGAAATCCCGCGATCTCGACTTTGAAGTAAAAACTTACCGGTGGATAAACATATCCTGCCATGGCTCAGATCTTTTTCAGTTAGCTGTATGTAACAGTGAAACTTTCATACTCAAGTACAATTGTTTCTACTGCGAACGAATTATCTACCGACTTGAATGAATTCCCCTCTACGGAAGACGGCCATGCTTTGCTCACGTTCCAAGTGATTACTGGCTGGTGCGTTTCGTCTAGAAGTTTTACTGTTACATCACGGCGTTCAGGTTTGTTCATTTGAACAGCAGTGAGCCATGACCAGAATTCCGGATCGCCACGGAATACACCGCGTTTGAGTGTGCAATTTCCGAACTTGGCCATGCCCGACATCTTTGTTACAAAGAATTCCGGGGAGACTCCTTCACGGTAGTCAATCTTTTCAACTTCGTGTTTGAACCCGGTAACTTCTGTGAAACCGATTCGTGTTCCGCCCCATTCAACCTGAAAGTGGAACGTGACTAATGGATAAGGTTCTACTGGCATAGCTTATTGTTTTAGAGTTGTTGTTTGAAAATTTGTATTGTCGTTTTGAAATCTGTACTCGATGTATTACGCTTCCTGAAGCTTGTGCATGAATTGCAACACGATGAATTCAGCCGGGCGAACCGCAGCCATACCAATGGACACAATCATTTTTCCTTCTAGAATATCCTGTGCAGTCATGGTTTCTCCAAGACCAACCCTCACGAAGAATGCATCTTCAGGTTTTGCTCCTGCGAGTGCGCCTTGCTTCCATAAGTCGGAAAGGAAGTTGCTGATGGTGCCTTTCACGCGCAACCACGTGTTCATGTCATTCGGTTCGAAGACCACAAACTCGCTTGCTTTCTTGCAACTCTCTTCTACAAAAATGAATAGGCGACGAACAGGAACATAACGCCACTCGTTGCTATTGCCATCGAGTGTGCGTGAACCCCATACGAGTGTGCCACGTCCAACGAAAGAACGGATAGCGTTGATTGATTTTCCTGAAGTGGCGTCGATGTTCAATCCGCCTTGTTGTGCTTCGGTGATTTGGAAACTTGGACCGATGATGTTTGCGACACTAACGTTTGCAGGAGCTTTCCAAACCCCGCGAGAGTTATCTACTGTAGAATAGATCCCGGCCATGGTTGCGGAAGGATTCAGACTCAGAACTTCATTGGACAACAGGTTTTTAACAGCCGTGTAAATAGCAGTGTCTTGCGAGTTGACAGAACCAGGATTGGAAGCAACAAATGAAAGGAAATTGGAAGGAGTGCCTACATATGTTACAATATATGTTACTACCACCCCGCCGGTTCGCGCGACAATATAAAATTCAGCAGGTGCTGCAGCTATCTCTGCGCGAGCAACTAGCGAAAGTGTCGGATGGTTGTTAATAGCAGCTACAATACTCGCTACAATTCCTGTGTTCAAGACAAAATCGGTTCCGGCAGTCAGCGTAACGGCGGGATTGGTGCCAACCGTTATCGCAATTGTATCACCAGCATTAGCCGAATTGACAACTTCAAGATGCTGAAATCCACCTAGACCACCCTGAATCGTTGATAATTTATTGTTCGGAGGTGTATTGTAGACTGGAGAAGATCTCTGATCATTAATGAGAACAGAATCTGTGGAATAACTTCTGCTAAGGATTGTATCCAGAGCAGGATAATAAGCCCCACCATACTTCAAAAAATTTGCACTTACTTGCGAGTTCCTGAACAATGCTGCATCAGAACTAGGATTACCAGTATCCTGTACATCGAAAATGCAGAATCGATCCTTTAGCTTATCGCATTGTGCCAGCATAGCATCATGGATAGCGCGGATGTCAGAAGAGTCGGAAAGTTCAACTACTTCTGGAGCAACTAGCAGAGTTACTTCATCTACCTGTTCGGCAACATTCACCCCAACATTTGGATTTCCAACGATAAGAAAGTCAGCAGCATCAATAACTGGACTGGTAGAATCATAAGTTCCGACCGATATGATATGACAAGGACCACCACCGTTTCCAAAATACATCTGCAGATGATAGTAGAGCGTGTATTGAGAAATTACTGTAGCATTATTAATTGCCACTCCGCCAGTAGAAGTTATATTGACCTCGTACAGTTCATTGTATGATCCACCGAAAGTGCCCTCAAATTCCAACAAGGACGTGATCCTTACCGGAACGTTAGCCGCGCCCTTTTGTGTATAGCCAATAAATGCGGGTACCGCTGTGGAAACAGCCGCCACAGATGGAGGAAGCGTTGATATTTCCTGAATATAAACTCCAGGAGTTGCAAGATTAGTTAAAGCCATTTGTTTATCGTTTTAGCTTGTGTGACTGAATAAAAATTAGGATACCTGGAGTTTGTGTTCAAACTGGAGAATGATGAATTCAGCAGGACGAACTACCGCAAGACCGATTTGAACAATAAGTCGACCTTCGAGAATGTCCTGCGAAGTCATTGTTTCTCCCAGCCCTACTTTCACAAAGAATGCTTGTTCTGGCTTACCGCCTGCAAGCGCGCCATCGCGCCACATTGTATTGAGAAAACTGCTGATCATTCCTTTGATCCGAAGCCAAGTATTCATATCGTTCGGTTCGAATACAGAGAACATTGTCGCTTTCTTACAGGAATCTTCAATGAAAAGGAAAGTCCTGCGCACATTGATGTAGCGCCATTCGTTACTGTTTCCATCCAGTGTTCTCGCACCCCATACTAACAAACCGCGACCAGGAAATTCTCGGATTACATCAATCGACTTACCTGAAGTGGGGTCAACATTTAGGTTCTCTTGGTTGGAATCTTTTACGTTACGGTTGAGCTTATCTACCAACGTAATGCCCACATTTGCTGGAGCCTTCCATACGCCACGAGAAGTGTCAACGGCACAATAAATTCCGGCCATCATGGCGGATGGATAAAGTTCAATCGCAACATCATCGACGAGCGATTTTATTCGATTGTAAAGGATTTTGTCAGGAGTTAATCCGCTATCAACTGGAGCCATTGTCAAGCGCGCAGGAACAGTACTCACAATAGAAATAAGATTGGATGCCGTACTTGCGGAGGTAGCAATTACCGTTACCACAGTGGAAGTGCCTGTGGGCGGAATAGCAGTCAAATGAGGATTAATAATAGTGTTTGCATTAATCAGACCAGCTAATGCAACGGCATCGGCCTGATTAGGTCCAGCAACTGGAACCGCAATACTCTGCATAGGGAAACCCGATACTGTCACTTCCAAGTTCGCAGCAATGGTTGGGCTATTCACAGTTAGAGTAACCTTTCTGACAATGCCATTGTTAACAACTGCAAGAGATTTAGTATTGAATGCCTGAATAATCAAGGGAAGATTTGGTGCAATGGCCGTGATAGTAACCGCAGTATCCAAATAGCTGAATGGAAACGAGGGCTTAAACGAAGGATAGTAGGCTGCGCCATAACTAAGATTATTGGCACCAATTGTGTCATCCCGAAATTCATCTGCGTCGTTTTGTATAGTATTGACGCCAGTTGTAATAACCTCAACGTCCATAATTGCAAAACGATCTTGCATCTTCGCGGAATGAGCAAGCATTGCATTATATACATCGCGTCGATCGCTCTGTGACAATGCAATGGACTCTGGCACAACAACCATCGTGATCTCATCAACCTGTTCTGCTTTGTTGATACCGTCAATAATTGGCCCATCTGCAATTAAATCACCGTAATCGCCAACGGAAATAATATAACAAGGCCCGCCGCCATTCCCAAAATACATCAGCATATGGTAATACAATCTGAATTTCTCCACGCCTAGTTCTATCTTGGCAACGGCAATATCAATGCTCGGACCAGCCAATGTTGCAATAAAACTCTCTTGGAATGCTCCACCGAAAATTGTTTCAAATTCCAGCAAAGATTCTATTCGCACTGGAGTATTCAAAAGCGCATCGAGGTCTCCATTCTTTTCTGCTTTCGCCGTGTATCCAATAAACACGGGTACAGAAGTCGGAACTGCGGCGACAGATGAAGGGAATCTTGGTATTTCTTCAATGTAGACACCAGGTGTCTTTGGAAATAGTGCCATATTATTTGTGATTTAGTTGAAGTTTGTATTGTCTTTAATTTGTTTTGATTTTTCTACGAACAGGATTTCGGCAGAAAATATTCCGGTATTTTTTTAGCTGCTATTTACTCTTGGTTTGCTCATCGATTAAACGAATACATAGATTTCTGAAATATCGGCTGTCAA
>CAZBYM010000055.1:0-13860 GCA_964495745.1 uncultured Chryseobacterium sp.
AATTTTGGTCAAGCCGGACACAGTAGCATCAGGATTTCCTTCAACTTTTCCTCCAGCCAATGCTGCAATGTCTTTTGCTGAAAATTTCATCGTGTAAATTTAGTGAAAAATGAACCCTAAAAAGCGGGTTTTTGGTATTGTTTAGGGCGTTAAGGTTAGACGTAAGAGTAGTGAAAAGGTTTAATCTTGCTGATTTGTTCCAACTTTGCTGAGTTATTGGAATGAAAATTGATGTTCTTCAAAGCAAAACTCAACCCATGAAAAAATTTGTACTCCTGTTTGCCTTAAGTATTTCTTTCAGTTTTGTTGGTAATGCTTTGACACGGACTTCAATTGCGCAAGGAAATTGGAGCGACCCATTTATCTGGAGTCCGACTGGAGTTCCTATGTTATCGGATGACACAATTATCGTGGCTACAGGCGTAAATTTCTTTGGTCAGAATATCACTTTCGGAAATTCACTATTCTGGATTACAAATTCAGGTTCGCTCTCTGGATCAAATACTGACAGCCTTACGTTCGGCGGCGATTATTTTCTGATCGAAGGCTATTTTGGTGTGGGATTTCTAAGTGTGGGAGCCAATGATTCAATGGTGAATCATGATCAAATCGAGGTTCTTGAATTCTTGCAAAGCAGCTTGCTTGTAAATCAAAACGCGGGCAGAATTTGCGTGAGTGTACAACTTGCGACCAGTGACGATGTTGTCAACAATGGAAGTATTAGTAGTGGAATGTGGATCAATAGCGCCATAGTTACTGGTTCTGGCGGACAATTTTGTATTAGCGGAAACTTCATTAATTCAGATGCGATTTCAGGGAACATCGATATTTGTGACGCTTCTCCAGGAGGTTTTGGAGATGTAAATGTTGGAACTATTGCAGGATCAGTAACGTATTGCCAAGCCGGACCTTGTCTTAGTTGTGTGATGCCTGGAATTCAAGAGTCTCAATTGCTTTCAGAACTTACTATTCAGCCACATCCGGTAAACAGTATTTCATTGTTAGAGCTCACTGGAAATTCAAATTATGAATCTTCTGCGAAATTGTTTGTGGTGTTTGATGTAAGCGGAAGAGTAGTGAAGACAATTTCATTTTCTGGCAAGCAACTCTATTTCGATAGAACAGGAATTGAATCCGGAATTTACCTGTATCAGGTCGTTGCAGAAAACGTCATGGTTGCAACAGGTAAGCTGGCCGTCGAATAATCAGGAATTGATTTTTGTTTTGTGTGATTTGAACGTCCACAAAGCAAAAACCAAGGCGCATAACAACAGAATTGCAGAGCAGAAAAACGGTGCTCCGGGCAAAACAATTCCATATTTTCCGCTGGAGAAACTACTGAAGAGCCAGGGCATTAATATCGGACCGAGAATTGCCGTTATGCTCATCACGCTGGCGAGAAATCCTTGAAGTTCGCCTTGTTCATTGGCTGCAATATCTTTGGAGGCTATGGATTGCAAGCTTGGTCCACCAATTCCACCGAGAGCGAGACCAATAGTTGCTGCGAAAATCATCCAAGGTTCTGATGCGAGTCCAACGCCGACCATTCCAATCATGTTGATGATAATTCCATAGTAAACGGCGCGTTTTTCTCCGATTTTGGGAATTAGAATTCTTGTCAATCCGCCTTGTACAATCGCGATGCAAATTCCAACAAATGCCAATGAGAATCCTACGCCTTGCTCTGTCCAGTTGTAACGTTGAATGGTGTAAAACGACCACGTAGACGGCAATGATTGGCCTGCAAGATTGAGTAGAAAAAATATTATGGCTATTCTTGCAACCATCGGATGTTTCATCATTTGAAACAAAGCTCCTACAGGATTCGCGCGTTTCCATTCAAACTTTCTGCGGTTCTCTGGTTTCAATGATTCCGGAAGAATGAAATATCCGTACAGCCAATTTAGTAAAGCCAATCCTGCAGCTACAAAAAACGGAACGCGATCACCAAAGCCAGCGATTGCCCCGCCAAGTGCAGGTCCGGCGATGAATCCTAATCCGAAAGCTGCTCCGATGATTCCGAAATTCTGTGCTCGTTTTTCCGGCGGACTAACATCAGCAATATAAGCACCCGCAACTGTGAAGCTGGCGCCTGTAATTCCCGCGATTAGTCGTCCAATGAAAAGAAGCGAAATGGTGCCGGCGAATCCGAGAAATAAATAATCAACTCCAAATCCGAAAAGCGAAATCAACAATACACTTCTCCTGCCAAATCGATCGCTTAAAGCACCAAGAAGTGGCGAGAAGAAGAATTGCATGAATGCATAAACGAACATCATGTATCCGCCAATCACATTTGCACGTTCGATCGTGCAATGTTCCATTGACATAATGAGTTTTGGAAGTACCGGAATAATGATTCCAATTCCCATTACGTCTATGAAGAGCGTAATGAAAATAAAGAGAAGCGCTTTATTATTAGGCTGTTGATCCCGCATCAGGAGTAGTTATTCGCTGGTGCGAAGTTGTTTGGGGTAACAGAGAAAATATTTTTTCACCGGATGTGCGAGTACCGAAATATTCAAAAGATCAGCAGCTTCTGCGATATCTTTTACAGCTCCGTTTTTGAAAAGCACATTGATTCGGATATTGTCATGAATGTTGTCGCTGCTGTATGCGCGATTCTGAACTGCGCCTGTAAAAACAAAATAACTCAGCTCTTCTTTTTTCAGTTTAAGCTGCTTCATCGCTTTTTTCTGAAGTTGTTCTACGTATGCTCCTGCGAATGGTTTGTTTTGCAATTCGACAGCGTAAAGGGAACGATCAACCATATTTGCGCACAAAGTAGAAAGGACGAAATCAGAATGTTCGCTCCAGACTTTCACTGAAGTCATGATGTCGTAATCATCAAGTTTTGCAAAAGCGTTGAGAACCTCAACTTTGTTTACGAAGGCAGACTTTGAAAACCGGTTCTTGAGAAATAACTGCAAAGAAGGAGTGGCAAAAAGTTCTTCACCTTTTTCAGTAAGTTCTTTCGCGCGCTTCAAAATATTAACCAGCAAGTGTTCTGCGCAAAGAACAGTCTTGTGCAGATAAACTTGCCAATACATCAATCTTCTCGCAACAATGAAATTCTCGATGGAATAGATTCCTTTGTCTTCAACAACAAGCTGGTCGTTAACAACACTCAACATTTTCACAATGCGATCGCTGCTCACAATTCCTTCTGACACTCCAGTGAAAAAACTGTCGCGCAACAAATAATCGAGCCTGTCCATGTCCAGTTGACTTGAAACAAGTTGATGCAGGAAAGATTTCTTGTATTTGTTTCTGAAAATTCGAATAGCAAGCGCCAACTGACCTTCGAATTCTTCATTCAGTCGATCCATGAAGACGGCTGATAAATCTTCATGTGTAATATTGTGAACAATGCTGGTTTCGAGCGCATGTGAAAATGGCCCATGTCCAATATCGTGAAGAAGAATTGCAATGGTAACTCCTTCTCCTTCTTCATCCGTGATATTCACTCCTTTTGAACGCAACACTTCGATTGCCTCTCCCATGAGATGCATCGCACCCATTGCGTGGTGAAATCGTGTATGTAATGCTCCAGGATAAACGAGATTGGTCAAACCAAGTTGACGTATTCTTCTCAGCCGCTGAAACCAAGGATGGTTAATCAGTTTGAAAGCCAAATCAGAAGGTACAGTTACAAAGCCGTAAACCGGATCGTTGAATATTTTTCTCTTTGGAACTTGCTTCATTTGGGGAAGCCAAAGGTAACCAGAATTTACAATTGGTTATTTTAGTAGTTGGCACTAACGCCGGGAGCAGATTTATGATACTTTGTCAGGGACGAGTCCTCTCACAATATGTATCTTTATTCGCCGTTTAATAGACTCGCAAGCAGTATTTCAAAAAACGCACAAGTACGAATGGACAAAATCCGGATTTTATGGGCCGACGACGAAATCGATCTGCTCAAACCACATATTCTTTTTTTACAGGAGAAAGGCTACGAAGTAGTTACATCAACCAGCGGTAACGAAGCGGTTGATATCATCTCCAAAGAGCGAATCGATATAGTTTTTCTGGATGAAAATATGCCGGGAATTTCCGGGATCGAAACGCTTACGCAGATCAAGAATAAGCGCTCGGATATTCCGGTTATCATGATCACAAAGAGCGAGGAAGAAAACCTGATGGAGGATGCCATCGGTTCAAAAATAGCAGACTATTTGATCAAGCCTGTTAATCCAAATCAGATTTTGCTTTCCCTGAAAAAAATCCTGGATAACAAGCGTCTCGTGAGTGAGAAGACAACTACAGGATACATGCAGGAATTCCGAAATATTGGAATGACACTTTCAGATAAGTTGAGTTGGACAGAGTGGGTTGAAGTTTACAAGAAATTGATTTATTGGGAACTTGAATTAGAGAAATCTAATGATTCCGGAATGCATGAAATTTTAACCATGCAGAAACGTGAAGCCAATGTATCCTTCGCGAAATTTATCAGTCAGAATTATCTCAACTGGTTAAACGGCAAGGATAAAAATCCTCCCATGCAATCGCATACACTGATCCGCCAGAAAGTTGCTCCGTTATTGGAGAAAGAAGGCACGTTGTTCTTTCTGTTGATTGACAATCTGCGTTATGATCAGTGGAAAGTACTTCAGCCGGTCATCAATCAGTATTTCCGCGTGGAAGAAGAAGAACTTTTCTGCAGCATATTGCCTACAGCAACACAATACGCGAGAAATGCTTTGTTCGCGGGATTGCTTCCTTCTGAAATTGAGAAACGTTTCCCAACGATGTGGAAGAACGACGATGATGAAGGCGGAAAGAACATGCACGAAGAAGATTTTCTCGCAGCGAATCTTAAGAGGATCAGCAAGGATGTGAAATTTTCGTATAACAAAATCACGAATTACGCTGCAGGAAAAAAATTGTCTGAGAACGTGAACAATCTCATGCAAAATAAGCTTAATGTGATCGTTTACAATTTTGTGGACATGCTTTCACATGCGCGGACAGAAATGGAAGTGATTCGCGAATTGGCTGATGACGATGCGGCGTATCGCTCAATAACGCTTTCCTGGTTTGAACATTCTGCACTTCACGACATAATAAAAATCATCGCGGATAAAAAGTGTCGCATGGTTATTGCTACGGATCATGGAACAATTAAAGTTACTGAACCCAGCAAAGTTGTCGGCGATCGTAACGTGAATACGAATCTTCGATACAAGCAGGGAAAAAATCTCGACTACATAAAGAAGGATGTATTTGAAGTCCGTAATCCGGCAGACGCATTTCTTCCGAAAAATAATGTGAGCTCATCTTACATTTTTGCAACAGAAGATATGTTCTTCGCCTATCCGAATAATTACAATCACTATGTGCAGTATTATCGGAATACATTCCAGCATGGAGGTGTTTCATTGGAAGAGATGGTGATTCCATACATTAGTTTGGTTCCGAGATAGTCGGAGTTTTTCATTTGATGAAACCGCTGTTTTTCATATCCGCTATTGTGTTTTTTTTGGCGTGTGATCCTGCATATCACTTGACATATGCGGTGCTGAATAATTCCGGCCAAACAATTTATGTGGTCGATCGAACAAAGCAGGGAGTGAAGTCGATGCAAAAAATTGAACCCGATTCGGCGATAGAAGTTTACAATGAAAGCGGATTTGGATCTGGTCGCGGGCAGTTCCAGGAATCGCGTAGCGAAGTAGCGTCGCGTTTTGTTTTTTATTCCGACTCAACATTAAACGATAGCAGCCAAATTACTCCACGGAAAGGATGGAGATATTATCCGCTCCCAATTGGTGAGTACAATGCAAGAGTTTACATTCGTAAGAAAGACGTGAAATAGTGCCACTGGAAATACTCATACCCTCAGAAGAGCATTTGCAAAGTGCTGCGAAGAAACTCTTGGCGGCATTTCCTGCTACCAAAGTATTCGCTTTTCATGGAGAAATGGGATCAGGCAAAACAACATTCATCAAAGCAATTTGTCGCGAACTTGGGGTTGTCGAAACAATGTCGAGTCCAACGTTCGCACTAGTGAACGAGTACCGAACAAAAGCCAATGTTGTAATATTCCACTTTGATTTTTATCGGCTGACCTCAGAAATTGAAGGACAGCAAGCAGGACTTCAGGAGTATTTGGATTCTGGAAATTATTGCTTTGTTGAGTGGCCGGAGAAAGCTCCAGGATTACTGCCTGGTCAAGTTGTCAATGTTGAAATTACTGTTCAAAACGAAAAGCGCATTCTGGCCATCACTCACAACTGAACACCGACCATTGACGACTGCCAACTGCGACTTTTTTCCCTATCTTTATCCTGATACTCCTCGTAAGAGGAAAAACACACCAACCGTCAGGTTTTTACTATGAAAACATCACGCGATGTCCTTTTGTCTCTCACAAAAGGAGCGCTAATGCCACAAGAAGAAATGCTTGAGGTGGCGCGAAAAAAAGGATCTCTCAACATTGGAATTCCTCGTGAAATTTCCTTTCAGGAGAACCGTGTTACGCTTGTTCCGGATGATATTGCACTCCTGATCAATCATGGGCATCAGGTGGTAATTGAAACTGGCGCGGGAAAGAATGCAAATTTTCAGGATAACGATTACTCTGAGGCTGGAGCCAGGATCGCACATTCCCCGGAAGAACTCTACAAGAACGCTGAACTGATTCTCAAAGTTGCTCCGCCTTCGTTGCAGGAAATTGAATACATGCAGCCGAAGCAAACATTGATTTCGACGCTTCAATTGCCTGCACAACCGGAGAATTTTCTGCGTAAACTCATCGATAAAAAAATTACGGCGCTCGCATTTGAGTGGATCAAAGACGAAGATGGCGTGTTTCCTGTCATTCGTTCCATGGGAGAAATTGCCGGTGGAACTTCCATTCTTATTGCTGCGGAATATCTTTCCAATGTGAACAACGGACAAGGGTCAATTCTCGGAGGAATTTCCGGGGTTGCGCCTACTGAAGTTGTAATTATCGGTGCAGGAACGGTTGGCGAATACGCTGCTCGTGCCGCACTTGGTCTTGGTGCAACTGTAAAGGTGTTTGATAATTCTGTGTATCGCTTACGTCGCTTGCAAAATTCGATCGGCACACGTGTTTTTACTTCTATTATTCAGCCAAGAGTATTGAGCAAACATCTTCGTACATGTGATGTTGCAATTGGTGCATTACGTGCTAGCGGAGGAAGAACTCCACTAGTGGTTACCGAGGAAATGATCAGTGAAATGAAAGTTGGTGCGGTGATTATTGATGTGAGTATCGACCAAGGCGGATGTTTTGAAACTTCCAAAGTGACCAATCACACACAACCGGTTTTTCGTAAACACGGAGTCATTCACTATTGTGTTCCAAACATAGCTTCTCGTGTTGCACGAACTGCATCTTACGCATTGAGCACAATTTTCACTCCGATTCTTCAGCAAATGGGTGATGAAGGCGGATTGCCAAATATGATTCGTGATCATGCTGGGGTTCGAAGTGGCGTGTATCTCTACAACGGAATTCTGACCAAAAAATATCTTGGCGATTTATTCAATCTTCCTTCAAAAGATATTGAACTTCTTCTCGCTGCAATGTAGCTGTAAACTCTACGGCTCGAACGAGCAAGTGAGGGAGCGGCAAGATGCACACTAACACTTTAGTCCACTAACACTTTAGCACATTAACACGTTAACACATTAACACATTAGTATGACCTGGCGAAGAATAAGACTGTATTTAATCGGTGTTGGCCTTGGTCTCTTAATCACACTCGTGCTATTCAAAGGAAGAAGTTTCGACTCGTGTTCGCCTGAGGGTCGTGTAACTGCAGAGCTTTCACGGGCAAAAAATTTCGTGGTCGACACAACGCTTCTTGCCAAACTAAGTTCTGCTCAGTTAAGTGTAGATACATTGCGCGCCCGAATTGCTCACGGCAAAGTTGATTTTGGACGAAGTCAAGCACAAAAGGAGCCTTGCCGCGAATATTTGGTGAAATTCGAGCATAATGGGAAGAATCTGGAGGCATACATCGCGCTTTGTCCACAAGATTCTACTGCTAAACTTCTCTTTCTGGAGGGTTTGTAGAATTCACTACAGCTTAAGGTTCTTGTAGTTGTTCTCACGACGTGGGACATGTGCAGTACATTTTCCACACGCGAATTCATGAAATATCATGTTGTATTTCAAGAAAGTAACCCATAATTTGCAGGATCACACAAGCACACCAAAGACCAAATTCCAATGACAACAAAACAACTCAGTTTAATTGTCCTCGCATTTTTTGCAGGTACCAACATCTATTCACAACAAATATTTCAGGGTGCAGAGGCTAACGCACTTTGCAAAGGAAGTAAATCAGTTACTGTGAATAAACAGTCGCGGGTTCCTTCATTCGTGATTTTCAATGAAGACACTAAAATTGCTTCTGATCAAATCATCAACGTGTTGCGTCCGACATTAAAGATGCAGCTTGCTGATGGTATGCGTAGTAAAAATGTTGTGCAGGATGAAATTGGAATTACGCACGAGCGATTCACGCAGATGTATAACGGAGTTCCTGTTGAAGGCGGCGAATACATCACTCATGCGAAAAACGGAATTGTTCAAAGCGTGAATGGAATGTGGTTCGATGGAGTTACATTGAATACTACACCAACTCTGACAAAGAATAATGCAATTGATAAAGCAACTCTATTTGTAGGCGCTTCAATTTATAAGTGGCAGATCGTAGAAGAAGAAGCGTGGTTGAAAACTGTTCGTCGCGATCCAGCTGCAACTTATTTTCCTTCTGGACAATTAGTGATCGTTTGTCGCAACGGAAATATTTGGGAAAAGGATTATGTTCTCGCTTGGAAACTTGATGTGTATGCTGCTGAACCGATGTCACGTCATTGGATTTATGTTGACGCACAAACCGGTGCAATTGTTCACACGATTGATCGAATCCATCATATTGATACTCCTGCTACCGGAACAACAATGTACAGTGGAACACAGAATTTCACTTGCGATAATTTTGGTTCCGGTCAATATCGTTTGCGTGAAGCTGCTCGTGGACAAGGAATCGAAACGTATGATTTGAATAATTCAACAAGTACTGCGGGCGCCGTTGATTTTACAAATACGACAACCAACTGGACCGTTACAACAAACGATGATGATGCAGCGCGTGATGCACATTGGGGCGCAGAAGGAACATATGATTTTTATCTGAACGAGATGAACCGCAACGGCCTCGATGGAAACGGAATGCTCATGGTTTCTTATGTGCACTACGGGACTAATTATGATAACGCATTCTGGAATGGTACAGAAATGACTTACGGTGATGGAAGTCAGCAAGCCGGTGGATTTAATCCACTCACAGCGATTGATGTTTGTGCTCATGAATTTACTCATGGCGTAACAGAGAATTCTTCCAATCTGGATTATTCGTATGAATCAGGTGCACTTAACGAATCTTTCTCTGACATTTTCGGTGCTGCAATTGAGCATTATGTGAAACCACTTACAGCGAATTTCCTCATTGGAGACGAGATAACTGTAACTGTGGGAACAGCACTTCGTAGCATGAGTAATCCAAATTTGTACGGAGATCCTGATTGTTATACAGGTACGAATTGGTACACTGGAACTGGCGACAATGGTGGAGTTCATACAAACAGTGGTGTCCAGAATTACTGGTACTACTTAATGAGCCAAGGGGGAAGCGGAACCAATGATTTGGGCGATGCTTTCTCTGTTACAGGAATGGGGTATATGGATGCTGCAAGAATTGCATATCGCAATAATTGTTTTTATCTCGTAAGCACTTCGCAATATGCAGATTCAAGAACGTATGCTATCCAATCAGCACAGGATTTGTTTGGTGCCTGCACTCCTGAAGTAATTGCAACAACGAATGCATGGTATGCGTGTGGAGTTGGTCCTATTTACAGCGCAACTGTTGTAGCAAGTTTCACTGGAGATGTCACAACATCTTGTTCAGTTCCCACTACTGTGAATTTCACCAACACAAGTATTAATGCTGCGGATGCAATTTGGGATTTCGGCGACAACACAACTGATACGGCTTTCAATCCAACACATACATACACGACAGCTGGAACATTCAACGTGCAACTCACCTCTAGTTCTGCGTGCGGAACCAACACCGTAATTCAGAATTCGTACATCGTAATTAATCCACCAGCATCACCAGTTGCAAGTGGAACGAATATTTGTAATCCGGCGAGCGTAACTCTAAATGCTACAGGAACTGGAACATTAAGTTGGCACACACAAGCTATTGGTGGAACTCAAGTTGGAACAGGTGGAACGTTTGTTACTCCGGTTCTTTCTTCAACAACAACGTATTATGTTGAGAATGCTGTTCCACAACCACCAGTAAGCGTTGGACCACCTTCGAGTAATTTCGGTACGGGCGGACAACACAACAATACGTCTACGCAATATCTGGAGTTTACGGTTTATCAGAATTGTACACTTGCAACCGGCGATGTCAATGCAGGTTCTGCTGGTAACAAAACATTCACGCTATGGGACGGCGCTGGAAATGTACTGAACAATTACACAGTGAATGTTCCGACAACCGGCGTAAATACTGTTACGCTAAATATTCCTCTTACTCCTGGAAATTATCGCATTGGTGGAACGCAAATGAATTTGTATCGCAATAATTCCGGTGCGAGTTATCCATACACGGCCAATGGTGCGGTGAGCATTACTGGCTCTTCTGCAGGTTCGGCATTTTATTATTATCTCTACGATTGGAACGTAACGCTCGAAGGTTGTCGAAGCGTGCGTACTCCTGTAGTCGTAACTGTTGGTGCGCCAAATCTCACATACAGTGCTGCGGCTTATGACACGACGTGCACTGTAACATCTGCGTTCGCATTGACAGGAGGTTTACCGGCTGGAGGAAGTTATTCTGGCCCTGGTGTTTCTGGAAATAATTTTGATCCGGCAGCAGCAGGACCAGGAACACATACCATCACGTACACATACACAGATTCTTTCGGTTGCACAGGAACTGCAACACAGCAGGTTTTTGTTGATGTGTGCTCAGGGATCAGTTCGTCTTCGTTCACATCTGGAATTGTCCTTTACCCAAATCCTACAGAAGGAATGTTCACTTTGGAATTTGTCAATTCCGGTACAGGTACAGAAGCGCAACTCATCATCATGAATTCGCTTGGTCAAATGGTCGAGACGAGAACTATGATTTGCACTGCAGGAATCAACAGATGGACGATCAACGCAGATGAATATGCCGCTGGAATTTATTTCATCAATTTCACGAGTGGGGAAGAGGTTTATTCGCGGAAGTTGGAAGTGCAATAAACAGTTGGCAGTGTCAGTTGTCAGTCATACATCGGCCGACAACTGACACCAACCACTGACCACTTTTTTTACTCTATTTGCAACTAATTTTCAAGGATGCAGTGTGTAATATAATCCTACACTGAAGCGATAAATATCTGAAGGCTTAACGATATTTGCCAATTGCGAATTAATGTGATAAGCATATTGTTGTCGAACCTCTATCATGAGATGATTTGTTAAGTGGATATCTGCATAAATTCCGACACCTCGTTCTGGATAGAAATCAACCTTGTTGTAAGGAAATAGCAATGTGAAGGTGTGATCAGTCAACCAGAAATGCTCAACTCCAATGTTCAGGAGTTTATCGGGAAAACAATCGTAAAGTAATCCAAGGGAAACGAGGTTCGATTTTCCGTTAATGGAAGAACTCGTGAATCCTCCGGATAATGAAAACCAGAAACTATTGCGCGCATCAATGTTGATTTTTGTATTTGGAATATTATAACGTAGCCCCCACTCCCCACTGGTACTCGTAAAATTATATCCATCTCCTCGATTAATATGATGACGATTAAGACCACACCGGAATCCGAACAGTAGCATCAAATGGCGCTTCTTGTTTCTTACAATTGTTGAATCGCTCCTACGAGTGCTAAATTGATATACAATATTCAATGAGAATTTATCCCCATCAAGAATCAATTCGTTCCGATAAAATGGTTCATGCCTTATTTCAATTCTTAAACCTTCAAATGGAAAGGAGAACGCCTCGGAAATCCCCCATTCACGATTGGGCCACATTCCTAATGAAGATGCTCCATCAGAAATAAAATGCGAGGTTCCACCAATACCAATTCGTAAGCCATTTTTGAATTCATAAAATCCGCCTAGTGAAGTGGCGCGCCTGTAAACTAGAATATCAGATGTAATCATGTTATTAGCATCGAGCGAAATAAAATGACTCTGACGGAATTCCGCACCAAAACTAGAAGAGTTAAATTTCTTTTCCGCTCCATACGTTGGTGATATACTTAGGGACCCACGGTATATCGGATAGATAAGGGTCGCATCGGCCCATGGGTTAAAGACTTTCAGCCCTATTACTGGTCTTATCCCTATAGATTTGGTATTAGTCTGGCATCCAACAAAAACTGGATGCCAGACTAATATGGAAATAAATAAGCAGGAACGAAGCAATAACATCAGGAATTGGTCATTCACTTATTGTTATACAACGATTATTGCGTTCTATGGATTGTAAAGAAGCCTTTCACTCCGCCTAAATTAAAAATGCTGAAACCACCTAATGTTGCCCAGTGGTCGATGCGACAATAATCGCGATAGTACCATTCATGTGCATACTTCATTTTTAATTTATGATCGAAAGGGGGGTAAGGGTTGCCTGCTACGGAAGGAACATCCAATGTACACGGTGTAAAATGCCCACCAAAAAGCTTATACCAATCATGTTCGTATATAGTAATATAAATATAAGGGTATCCTTGCACATTTGACGGCCCCAGTGGCACTCCCATTACGTCTATTGTTTGTCCAGAGAATGCAGTGGAATTATTAATGTCGTTCTCTGTTATTTCTGCGATTTCAGCTGGCCCATAAAATCCGTTGTCATATCCCGTACCGGTTAAAGCATTACCACTTGAATTGTAAAATGTAAGGAAATATTTCACTTCTGATTTGTTGCTCGTTTCATAACGAAACCCATTTTTTATTTGGTAAACCGACCATTGATACATCACACCAGAAGAAGGAAACGGAGGAGGCGTTGAAGAAGGTGGTTCAATCGTTGCTGTTGATAGATCAATTCCAGGAGTCATGTCAATGTAATCTGTTCCATTATTAAAAATGAGAATGGGATTTGGTAAATTATATGCCATCTGCTCGGTGATGACCATTTGTGTAATGTTACCGTTACGATGCACTCTCAGCCCAAGAATAGCATCATTGTCATAATAGGATCTGCATTCAAGTTTGCAGTAAGAATATTTGGACATCCAATTCCGGGATAATAATCAACCCCTTTGTAAATCATTGCATCATCTATTTCAGCATAACAATCGTGACCTACTGGTTTTTCAGGAAAGCAATTGGGTTTCAGATAATCATTCATCAAAACATGAAACCTTGAATCCAACAAAATAAGTTTGGAATAAGTAACCCCGTCCTCCGGTCTTAATTGCAGTTGGGCGTAAATAATACCCAGCAATTCATTATTAGTTGCAAAAGACGACAATCCATTCGCAAGCATGAACAATTGATCATTCATGTTTTCATCTTCTAAATCGTTCGGATTGTCGAGCCGATTATCTAATCTGAGAGAAGTACCGTTGGCTTGAGAAGAATTCAAAAGAGTAGTTGGCTCCACAGCATCCTTGCTACAACCGAACATGATCAAGCAAAGTGTTAGAGCTAGAAAGGGTGATTTTTTTTTCATTGGGATTTAAATTGGTTAGCTGTAAACCAAACTTAGTAAAATTTCCGCAAAGTGCCGCTAATAAAGTTGCAGCTTTTTATTATTTGACAAACCGGAAGTGTTAGAAGCGCGAAGTCCA
>CAZBYM010000056.1:0-13827 GCA_964495745.1 uncultured Chryseobacterium sp.
CGTACTGTTTTCGCGTCATCCAACGCATGCCCGACGGTTGATCGGATGGTGCATTAGAACTGATGATAGTGGTCACCGGGAAAGTGCCATCCCCATTTACAGTTCCCGGAGTAAATACAAATCCTCCAATAATAATTTCAGTGCCATCATCGTTTAACGGTCTTCTTAACCCCAATCGGCTGCTGCCATAGAGGTGCTGTTCGCTGAGTGTCATCACATCAGACATGTCTTCGTCACTATCCGCCAGATCGCGATCGTAAACTGCCATCACGTTGCCACTCGCATCTCTGGAATAATATGTGTAAGTCCATTCTCGCTGGTCGAGCAGCACATGCGTAGTGCCGTCTTTTGGTTTTACGATTTTACAAATGCGATTACCCATAGCATCGTAACGGAATTCAAGATCTGGCTTATCGCTTCCTGTCTCTCTCGTGATCCTTCTGATTTTTCCGTAAATGGTCCACTCAATATCTTCAATTTCTTCCTGATCATCATCAATCAGATTTCCGATTTCATCGTAGGTGTAGTTCGATGCTGCCTGATCATCCACATCGTCACTGTAGCCGGATGTTACCGCATCATCAACGTGATCAAGTTGGTTGGTCGCATCGGTTGGAAGTACGTTGGCGTGTGTTGTTGTTGCATCGTAACTCCATTGATACGTTCCGCCACCGCTGCGTTTGTAGTGGTATGCAAACTCATCCATTGCATTACTACCATCGCCAGTCCGGTCTACGACTAAAATGTTTCCGTTCGGATCGTAGTTAAATTCTTCTGCGTAATCGGTCATTACGCTCGCACCTGTAAACGTGTTGTTGGTCACTACATCGTCATTTGCTCCATTGGGATCACTATATACTTCAACATATCGGATACGGTTCAACTGATCATATTGGTAGAGTTTACCAAGTGTTGCTACACGAGTCTCCGTGTTATTCATGAATCCCATTACCCAGTTCGAAATGTTCCCGTTGAACAAATCTGTACCGGTTGATGTTAACGGACCTGCTGCACTTCCTGCGCTTGCATCGAATGTGTTTGTGCCAACACTAACGTAATCGTCATTGTAGTATCCGAGTGTATACCCAAACACATCATGCGGAGACATGTTGTTTTTGTTCGAAGAGTTGATCGTGCCATTGGTCAGATCAGCAGCCGTGATGTTATTTCCATTGATAGCGCCATCTCTTCCCATATCTCTTGCAGCAACGATCGTGTTGGAATTGATGCCCTTGATCCAGCCATGAAGCGTATACGCATAATCGAGACCCTGAACTTTATCGTGACCAACTTCTGCCCTTGCAAGCGGACCGTGCAAATAATAGAAGTACTTCGCATCGCGCTCCCAACGCACACTATCGCAACTGGTTTCGGCAATGGTTAAACGGTTATCGGCATCGTACTCATAACGGTGCCAGAGCTGATCGGGATGACCGTTTTGATAACTCACGATGTTTACTTTGCCTGAGACAAGGTCGTAGTAGTAGGCCATGTGCTTGAAGCGCACACCAAGATTGTCCAGCGTTGGATCGTCAGTAACGACTTCACTTACGTTACCATGCACATCATAACTGTAGTAGGAAGCATTGGTTACCGTGCTTGCACCGTCCTCGTAAAATTCAACATACGAAACGCGGGAACGTAAATTCGTTTGGGAGCCGCCGTAGAAAAGTGACATCAACCCCGTTGGCGGAGCGGCATCAGCTTCATCGTAATAAGTTTTCATGATCTGGGTATGCGTTCCCGCAGCGAGCCAGGTGGCAAAGTCATCATCGTCTTTCGCGATCGCGTCAGTGAGCAGAGTATAAGCACTGATGCTGGTTTGACCTACTTCAATAATTCTGCTTCGTTCATCATAAATGGTGTAACTGTATCGTTTCGCAGAAGAAGCAGTTACTTCCTGTTTAGCATTCTGTGAAGCCACGATCCTTCCCTTAAGGTCGTAGAAGAAAACTGTTGCTCCGCCATCTGGAGACTCCGCAGTCAAAACTTCGTTGAGTGAGTTGTACGTGTACTCGCTCATCATTCTATGATCGGGCTCCATTGGGAAACCAGTTCCTGTAGTGATATACACTCCGGAAGCATCAAAACCTGAAGGAGGAACCGGTATAAATCCTGCCGGTGGAACGGTTCTCAATAAATTATCGGCCTGATCGTAATAGTAAAGTGTGTAGTGATGTTCATAGTTCATGTACGTCACCTTAAAGTCTTCAGAGAAACCTTCGTTAAAACAGTTCGCGTAATGATTTTCCATGTATTGCTGGATAAAATCCTGAACCACTTCATTGTAATCGTGCTGTGCGTTCCATGCGGCTTGTGCCATGAGCTGATCAATACAATCATTGCTTAATGTGTCAAAATTGAATTCGTATTGAAACATGCCTTCCTGAAGGAGCGCCAGGCAAGTGTCTACAGTAACGCTATCGACATAACTCATTCCGCAAGTATTATCGGAAAATGCATACGCCTGCACAGGGCCCCATGAAGTCATGATGGTGAGTTGTATATTGCGGAAAGTGCCGGTGGTAGTGGTGCAGGTTGCGCACGGATAATTTTGCAGGAAAGAAGGCGAACCCATACTGATCATGTTTACAATCGGGATAATTGTTCCGTTCCCGTCATAAAAACGAAGGCCAAGTGAGCAGGTTGTATTGCATGGCGTAGCCACAGTTCCTAAATCGAAATCATTGTTGGTTCCGTCCACTATTACCGCAGGATATGAACTAATGGAACATGCAGTCATGTATGCCGTGCTGGCTGTATTGTAACAGGTAGGTGTTCCGCTTCCGTTGTAAGTTCCAAGCAGTGTGTCGTTCAGCAAATACAAAAAGTCTTCGAAGCAGTCGGTGACAAAATAAGTTGTGACCGTATCGCGTATGCAGGTATCCTGGTAAGGCCACGGATCAGAAGCACATGCAAGCGGATTGGTTTCAGAGAGACAGGAATTTCCAGAATCATACGTTGTGACAAGATCAATCACGTTGTCAAGTTCTCCGGCGACAATAGCTTCATCGCTCAACAGTCCGAGGGGATTGTGCATGCCAGCGGAACGCGAACACCACGCGTACAGTGAGTCGGCGATTTCATCGAGTTCAGCCTGCGAGAAGTGATCGAGGTTAAAATCGCAACAGAGTGCAAGAGAGTCCATCCACAGCTGGACATTCTGTTCGCAAAGTGTTGTATTGTCATTCAAAGGGTGACTCCAACTTTGCGATTGAGACGTAATGTTATTCATCAGATCATTTACATCTGCACCTGGATCGCGCACGATAGCGTAATCGTCTGTGTAGTATCCGCACGTAGCAATTGCAGCGTTACGGATGTAATTTGTTTTGATCTGCAGATACAACCCGCGGAATAGCTGCCAGCGGTTTGCATCGTTAAATGGGAAATCAGTTCCGTATACACCATTGGAAGCATCAGCGGCAAACGACCAGATGTTGCCATACGTTGCATCGTTGTTAAGCGAAGCATCAGGTAGTGTTGTGTAAGGATCATTGTTCGTACCAGTGATACTATTGAAAACAGTGGTAGCATCCCATGGAGAAGCAGTTGTCCAGTTCGTACCGAACGGAGAGTATCCCATTCCTTGCGGGTTGAGAAAACCGGAAGTAGCAGCAGCGCTCCACGTTTCAATGGTGGCCATTTCAAAATCATAAGCCGAGCTGGTTTCAAGTGCTGTACAATTTGTGTAGTGACAATACTCACGATGATACGGGGCAAGATCATTCGCCCATTGTGATTCAAAGTACGCGGGATCTTGTACTTCATCTTCCAGGTCGGGTTGTGGACTCATTGTGGTTCCATCAGGATTGTGAAACACCAGACCACTATTCGCTATTGCATACCGAATACGCTCCCAGAAGTATGCAGACGTTGCACTGCTTCCTGCTGGATCTGTTTCATCGTAGAACACGCCGCCCGGACTTACCTGTATGCGTATGGCGGCAATTATCGCTTCACATTGATAAGTGGCAAAAGTGTCAGCCATTTGGGTGATCATTGCTCCGCAGTTGTCGGCTATGCATGCATCCACTGCGTCGATAAAATCCTGACTGGATGGACTCCACGTAGGGTGATCTATTCGCACCTGACTATAACAATGCTGATCACAAGTAATATCACATAAACTGCTATCAATATTTGATTGATATTCTGAGATCAAATCGTCCAGATAATCACTTCCTAACCCTTCATCGTTCATTGCAGTCAGCATCTCGGCGTGCATGCCAGTAGTGTCGAGCGTGAGCACTTTGATAACCGTGTATTCCCCGAGCTGACAAAAATTTGCTGTAAAGTCGATTGGTGCTATTGTGGGATTGTACGTAGCCGTTGTGCAACTCGTCGCTGTAGGTTTTTCTATATCCTGATCGATCGCTGTTACCTGCTGAGAGTTGTACGTCATGCTTACGGGCGTTCCATCAGGTGCATAGATTTTTATGTTTACATGATACTTGCAATCGGCGCACTGGCTCACACTCTCATACGTGACTGGACTGGTCTCCGGAAGAATCATGGCCGTAGAAGTGAAAGCATTGTTGTACATCACCCCGCTCATATCATAACTGAATGAATAGACATTGGTTGTACAACCGGGTGAAGCTTCATATGTATTGAGCAATCGCGTAATATTTGTGCTCACATGATTTTGCTGGTCAATAATATTATTATCGTTGAGCGATACCGTTATACTCTGCGGATCATAAGTGTCGAGTTCCAATAAGTCTTGCGGAACAGATCCGGTAAGTGCAGTTGCAACAACTCTTCCCTCCTGATCCATGTATGCAACGCTCGCCTGGTTGTTGGGATCTACAACCATTGTTTTTTTGTAATGAGATGAAACGCCAACGTTTGTACCAAACATGCGATGCAGTTCTGTGGAAGTCGCACTGCCATAGTAATATTCTGTTTCGTGCGTGCTACCCATTGCATGATCAACACCTACGCCGGATTGTTTGGCAATTCGTCCTGTTCCGTCGCGCATGTAAGCTGCCTGTACGTAAGGAAAACCTCCATCGGTAGAGACTCCGGAAGTACTCGCACCGCCTGCATCCGGTACATAGGATTGGAAAGGTGTATTTGCAAAATCACCAGCCAGACCAACTGCACTGTAATATTCCCCTGCACCCGAAGTGTTTCCCACTTGTTCACTTGTGCCTTCATCAAAATTGTCCTTATCGAACAATCCAGTTGCGGCAGCATCAAGTGTGAAATTGCTTCGATAGCCAAGAGCCTTACTATACACCGGCGCAGGAAGTATCGCTACGACAGGCCTTCCTTCGTAGTCGTACTTTGTTTCACCGACGAGAACTGTTTCGTCACTGGTGACATCCACCGCGGCCTGACGTGCGCGTAACGAGCCATCATAATACGTCATTACCTGTTTACGCTTTCCATCTTCGGCAAAAGCAATGGTATACTGCCAATTCATTCCCTGTTCGAAGTCGGTGCTGATGATATAACTCAACGTAGAGGAAATTGACGTTGGCCTGTAACTCCATTCGCCGGGTTGTATATGCCTGTAATTTGTTCCTGCATCAATGTATCTTCCTACAGCACGAACGCGGAAAAATAATTTTCCGGACGGGTACGTTAGAGGAACCTCATAATGTTGGTTACATGTGGTAATGCGCGTTGCTTCTTTGTATTCAAACGGATCTTCATCCGAGCTGAAAGGAAAATAGGCAGAGTGATCATCTTTATCATCGATGTATACCCATTCAACGTCATACTCTTCTGCTCCCTCAATATAGTCCCAGGTGAGTAAACCATATGGTGAACCCGATGGATTCACACCGCTTCCGGGCTCATCAAAACGTACATCAATTACTGTCGAAGAATTTGAATACAGATCGCGGTATTTTTCGGTATGCACGATAAGTTCCAAACGGATATCGGAAGGCAGCAAAGAAGAAGTGTGCGGTGTTGTGATAGCAGTGAGTGTCGTAGATCCTGAATACGCCGAGATACTCGTTACTTCGAGCGTGACTTTTGAATTGGTTAATCCTGTGTGTGTTTTGATGTGTTCATAGACGCTGGTTCCTGCATTCGCCGTCGCTTCCGGGCGAAACGACACCATTACAGAACCAGTATCGTATGCGCCAGGATTTCCATACGGGTATACTTTGTAATACACACGATAAATCCACCACGTTGCACCACCGCCTCCGGACGCAACATCGGTTCGTTCTCTCTGCCAATTCAATCTAACCTGGGTTTCACGTACGATCGCGTAATCCCCCGCAGGACTTTCGTAAGCTGAAGTGGGATCACTACAACTAAATATTAAAGCAGGACTGGATTTGATCTGATTCTTATCACGATATGCGCTATGATCTGTTATACCGCAGTACGCATTGTTCATGAACAGAATCAGAAAAAGGAGCGTTAGAGAAAGTCTGTGCATAGTCGTGTTATTTTTCAGTTGCAGTACTGGTCTTAGGGTCAACGTAGATCACTTTATAGGAAAGGCATTCTGTTCCTGCCGTAATAGCATCTCCACGTCCGAAAACAACAAATCTTTTTTCGGAAAATTCAGACGAAGAGAACGTAGGTGAAGTGTTCGTGACATAATCAACGCGCACTTTATTTCCGTTGGGAACGAGTTGTTCGTTGTAGTAGTACACGAGCGAGCGAATGAATCCTGTTTTTGAATCGAGGTGTATTTCAGTCCGGCGAATCAGGGACTTTCCGGTGTAAATTGTGTACACTTTGGCATTATTGACAACTCCACCATAAATGATGGAATCATTTTTCTTGAGCAATGTATCCAACTGCTCTGTTGGGTCACTGTTTTTTCGCATTGCCTTTTCCGACTTCTTATCACGCTCAGTACATATCACCCGCTTGTCCTTATCATAAATCATGATCAGATACTTATCATTAAGCAACATGCGCGTATTTTCCAGCTTTGAATAGAAATTGTTTCCGTCCTTTTTCAATTCTGCTTTGTAGACATGCGAAGGTTGCTGCGCTCCATAATCCGGATATACGTTGACTTCAACATTCAATTGAAGTTTTGGGGCTTCATACGCTTTTAATGCCGTTCTGATATCTGCCGCATAATTTTGCGCGTTAAGCAGGAAAGGAATAGTCAACGTGGCCGACAAAAGGAATAGCTTGAGTTTCTTCATGGCCGTTGTTTATGAGAACGAGCTTCCTGAATAGTGGAAATTCCCTTTGCAGTTTCCTGTTTCACAAGGAAAAGACTTCCTTCTTCGTCGTAATGATAGAAAGTCGCGTAGTTGTTGTCATCAAGTTTTGCGGAGAGTCTGAATGTGGTTGGTTCATACACATAACTCACCATATTTCCATTTGCCGGGAATACGCGAATGTCATCGAACCAGGTGTTCACATTACTACTCGCAACACTTCCGGCCTGGAAATTGATTTTGATTTTTACGTAATCCTCTCCGCTGGTAGTATTGGTCGGAGTTGTGATATGGGCTTCAATCCGTTGCCAACCTTCGATCACTTCACCAGTCGGTTCGAATAGTGCCGATGTAGAAATCGAAGTGCCGCCCATATTTGTATAAGTCAGGGTAAACGCAGCACTGTTGGCACTCGAAGCTTCCTTGTAAGAATACTGTGGTGTTGCACGTGCCACCCACATGCTAATCACATACTCCTTGTTCTCGTAGAATTGATTGTCATCAAGAGCAAGTGTCCGGTTAGTAGTCTGTCCATCATTAATCAAAATACTATTAGTACCGGTATGTGCTCTTGCAGAGGAAGATCCGTTGGTTCCAGAAGGTGAGAGAACGACAAGATTGTCAGCGTCGTCAACACTTTGATAATACACTTCAAAGTAGCGGGCGTTCGCTCCAATAGCGACAGCCAAAGTATTCTCATAACCAAATCGTGCACAGGAGTAATTGCCAAGAATATTTTTGTTCTCTGTCTCATTACCATCCCTGTCGAAATGAACGATCGTATTGTTCGGAATCCACTGTGACGGAGTTGGTGTCCACGCGGTGGCATTCCATCTGAAAAAGTAATACCGCTTGTTACTTCCATCACCATCGTATACACCGTCACCGGCGAGCTTCGTTCCTGCTGTGTAAGCAGAATTTCTGTATCGTTCATCACTGTAATAGTAATCCTGCCATGGCCGCCAGATTCCTTTTTTACCAATAGCATAAAGGTTGGCCGCTGCAGTTGATGACTGACATGAACCAAGTGCGGCATCGTAATCCCAGAAGTCACGGAAGCGAACGGATGAAGCGTTGAGGACGCTGTCAATGTAAGTTACAACCGGCGTAACGCTTAGGTCAAGACATTCAAGTGTGATATTATTACTTGCAGCTCCGTCATGGTTTGCTTGAAGCGTTGATCCAGAGCTGTAAGTAAAACTAGTAATGGCAAGATTCTGCCCTTCGAATTGTGTGATTGCAAAGCAACCACAATCTACTTCATTACAAGTGCCCGAAGGAGTTACATAACTTAAAATGATTCTGAATCCTCCATCACACGCTTCCAATGTAATAGCCGAGATCGCAGATGATAATGTCGGAAAGAGATGATCGCCGTCGGAATCATAGTACATACTTGCAGAGAGATCGTAGGTCTTATACACCAATTGTCCGTTATTACAATCGAGCGCATAGTTTAGAAACTCTGCGAGTTCAGGAGCAATGGTAGCATTGTTGAATGAAGAACTAGAAAGCGATTCGTATCCTCTGTTGGTGTTGTCTGTTGGATTAGATAGCGCAACTATTGAACCGGCGTTTACCCCGAGTAGGTTTCTGCGGCCAGAGCGGACGACGCGCATCATTACTTTATGACTCGCTGCAACATTTTCAGGTGTATGGAACAACAATGTTCTGGTTGGCGTAGTTGAGTTACAGTATTCGCGTCGTTCAATAAGCGTTGCGCGTCCTTTAGTTTCTGTAGATTCGAAATTGCCATCGTCGTCATCGTCATAACTCATAATGAATTCATCTCCTTCCGCCAGGATAGTGTAAAGTTCATCGAAGTTGAGAGTAACTGCACCGGTGTTCCATGTGATGCCGGAAGTACTCACTTGGAAATTATCCCAAGTACTATTCACCGAAGCGATATCCGCAACAAACGTAAAATCAATATTCTTATAAGCCGGTCCCATATTATCATATTCCCAATGTGCAGGAATGTCGTAACGATAAATGGGATCTTCGAAGTTATTTGTTACAGTTACGAGTAATGGCCTTCCTGTTTGCGCATCAAATACCTTGTTTTCGGTAACTACAACTGATTGCGCATCAGTCGCAACAATTTTGGTTAATATCCCAGACCTGTGAATTATCTTATTCGTAACCACAGTTCGAACATCATTAGTGGCGCTTGAGAAACTTGGCCATGGAAAAGGGAATGCCAAGCCGACAATTTCGACATTCAAATCAAGGCCCAGTCTTACATTGAATGATCTGTTTTTACGTTGATCGGTAAAGAAATCATACTCCTCACCAACAATTGCTTGTTGAATGTCAGTTTCATATTCGCCAGTTGACGTAATGTTGTCGCCATAAATAACATTTACGGTATTATTTAGACCAAGCGCCGCAGCTCCTTCAGGCATTTGAATGTTTTCCGTGTTATAGAAATATTCTACTTCAGATTCAGGCTTAACAAGTAAGTTTCCACTAGCATCCAATCCATAGCTTGTAACAGATTTAAGTTTCCCATGCATGTCGTTGAGTACTATTGAGTAACCTTGCGTCCCGGTAAAATTATTCGTCTGGATCTGACCGATGAATGGAATTGGAATGAAAAGATTGAAGGGTCTACGATCGATCGCTGTTTCATCTGTTATGACTGGAAAATCTTTTGCCGTAAAAAACTCAGTAATTACGGCTCCAGTACCTCGAACATCTTCTGTCAATGAATTTTCAACAATAGCTGCAGTCGTCAGCGATTTTACAGTGACTTTACTGTATCCAACGAGAGGAGCTGGATAATTCGCTTCATTGGTTGGATATTCATAAAACAAATCGTTGTCAGTGAAAATTGGAATTTCCTCAGGGTAATGTTTCGCATGGCGCAGCGCTATTTCGTCGCCACCAATTTGAGGTTCATAAGACGCGACCCCCGAACTAATCGTCTGACCATTTTCATTCGTGGTGGTATAAGAATAAACTTGACCATACTGACTGTTGGTTTCACCTGATTGCGCATCCCATTCATCATCTATTGTGAGTTGCTTCACTCGACACCCTCCCCCAAATTTTTTCTGGTCAGGCGAACATAAACGGATGACACTGTAATCAAGATCAGCGACCGTCCTTCCATAATCCTGATGAAAACAGTAATCACGAAAACCTCTGAACATCTGCTCGAAATCGGTGAGAAAACTCAGAAGACTCTTGGCTTGATTTACTTTATCAATGTTAGACGGGTTGCTTTGCGAAACATTTCCCAAAGAATGGAGAAGGTCAGGTTGGGTCGATCTGAGGTGTTGCCATGCGGCAACAGCAAAAGGATGATATTCATCTGTGTTTGTTCCCGACACTCGTGTGAGATCAACTGTTATGAAGCCCTCTGAATAATATGAGTCTGAACCAATAGTTATTGTTGTTGAGCCATAACCATAATCGGCAGTCCCGTCATTTTCCAATCCAGTTCCGGGAGTTCCAGTCAACAAGTTACTGTAGCCAGAAATAAATTCCATTGGAGTCTCCGTATTCTTGCGCACATCCATGAGCAGTTTATAGTAAAGCTGATACATACCATCCTCTTGCTTTAGGTCGCGTAAATAATCTTCATAGAAGTCAGAGGCTGTTGCATCTGTGGTTTTGATTGGGACCTCCAGTTTGAAGAAAACACGTCTCTTAGACTTTGTTGAGGTATTCCAATCACTTTGGAGATAAAGATCTGTTGGGACACTGCTGTTGTAGAAGCGGGTAATGTTAAACATTTGCGTGGCACTTTTATGCTGCACATATGCATAGTCATCTGCTTCGTAGTCAACTGTAATTTTTCCTCCCGTTGGCAAAATAATTTCCCGCAGATTCCAAACGGATTGTTCCTGATTTTTAATAGTCTGGAACGAGGCAATGTTTGCAGGCGTTTGATTCACCGTTCTGTCGAATTGCGTTACATAGGGCAAATACTTTCGATTGAACTCGTCACTTTCAGATTTGTAATTAGACCAGCGGTCATATTTAGAGAGACTATATTCCGGATTACTTGTCGTTGTGCCTTCATCATAGTTAAAATGGTAAGGAGACAATGAGCCGCGGGAATTATTTTGATATTCAAACCAAACACTCTGTAAAGTGAGTTTGCCGGTATTCCCATTGGAATTCAAAATATTGTCACAAAGCGAATAATCGTACGAGAATTTTACAATCTTAATCGCCCGTGCCTCGTCATCATTCGTTGTGGGTGCGTCAGTTAACTTAGCATAGTCCGATTTCGCATAAACTTCAATTTGATCCAGACGATAGTACCCGTCAGTACTATGTGTTGTTGCGTATTGACCATCGGCAGCTTTTCCGTCTGAACGTTCGCTGATTTTGAAAATTGCAATGTGCGTTTTTGTTTCAACTGTTGCCAGATAAAACATTTCTCTTTCTCCATATTCGATAAATCCTTTGTCATCCTTTGCTGTAGAGAACAAACCTGGTTCATAGATTGCGTTGGTGTAAGGAGCGCGCCATGCATATGAATTACTCTCCAACGAAGTTCCTGCGCCCCCATCACCGTAAGCTTTCACGTAATTGAATTTCACCCAGTATCCATAATCATCTTCCGAAATTCCATCACCAGTTATGTCAATGTAATCAGTGCCTAGTATTCCTGTCAACAAATGAGAATGCGCGTATGGCCCTAAGTTCGTTTCACTGAAATATTGATCTGTTCCGCTGAGACTGAGTGCGTCGTAATCAGGTTCACTTCCATTGGTCGGTGTGGTGGTTCCAACCGGAGGTAGATTATTGTAGAAGGATTGCGCAGGTGCTGAGTATGCTATTTCGCGATGACTGAGATTGTAAACAGGCAAGCCGTATACATATCGATTCCCGTCAGGATTGAATGCAGTAATTCCAGCGACATGGTCTTTAATGTCTATGTTACTGCGTGTAGTTCTGGCAACATCATCAGTTGGCGTTTCTGGATAATATCCAGTGGCAGGAATACTCGTGTAATAAGCAACATCAAACTCTTTTAGAATCGGCAAATCATTCTCATCGAGCAATACCTCATTAGTAATTGGCTCAATTGTAGTATTTCTCGACAAGCGTTCACGAAAATTTCGAGTTGGCTCTACAGTTGAGGATGAAATTATTTCGCCATTGCTTTTCTGAAGTTGATCTTCTTGTGGGATATATTTCCTAGAAACTACTGGACCACTCCTTTCTAACACTGCTCTAACTGCGCTCTCGCCACCTATGTAGTCCATTTCTGTAGGATCGTATGAAGTCATTTCTCCCAACGACTTATAGTATATTGGCTCGGGAGCCTTTGCTCCATCTGCATAACTATCATCCCACTCACTTACTTTTCTGAATTTATAAAACGTGCTCCACTCATTATCGCTGTCCCAAGGTTCTGTGTGAACTGATCCAAATCCAAGTTCAATATCTGTTCCCAAATGCAAAGGGCCATTCTCCAAGCTAACGGATGCACTGACGTTTGAGCAAAAAACCGGAGGGTCAAATGTTCTCCCTACTTCCGAAGAATAGGGTCTGAAGGAACCTCCGATTCCTTGTCCCTGCACATTATAAATGTCATATGTAAGGTTAGGTGTGGCTAGGTTGGGAGACGTTTTGTTTAGTACAATGTCGTTTTCTCTGTTTACATCGTACAATGCCTGTGGCTGAAATTCAAGCAATCCATTGTCAGCAAAATCATACTCTGCGTTCCCCAAATGATTATAACCGTATGCCAAAACAGGCGCATCAATATTCTTATAACTAAGTGTTTGAGTATTGAAAAAACCTTTCATTGTATTATTGACAAAAACACCGGGAGCACCGGCACCAAATTTGAAGCTGAATGAAATTCCGGCACCCGAGGTTGCGGTACTTGTTATAGGAGAGTATGCTTGTTGTGAAAATGAGTAAGCTGAATTTCCTCTTAATCCAGCCCCACTAATTATATATTTTCCTCCTCCTCCTGTTTCTCCTCTATATAATCTGCCAACTCCTAAATCCATATTCATACTCAACCCTTGACGTGAGGAAAATGTACTTCCGATACTGAATTCTTGGGCTCGCTTGTGACACATTTTGGAGTGTGAGATGCTGACGCCGACACCAACTCCTTCTTGTGAATCGAGAGTAAGCGACATTCCAAGAGCATTGCCTTGTTGTCCAAAATCTGCACCTATTCGGTAGGACGAGGATAGTGAATAACCAATCCCTCTATAATTATTATAGTACACAGAGAACATACTAGGAAATGTTACTTGACTAGCGGCTTTATCTCCATCCGCACCAAATATTTCATAGTTGAGTGCGTAACCCAAACCGAACGTAACGTTATCGGCCATATCCTGCCTACGTGTGATAACTTGCCCGTTAAAATCATCTGGTAGCCCACGCATATCCCGTACAATCGCACCGGGATTCAAATTCCATCCCAAACCTACCCAGCTCGCTTCCTGATCCATTCCAATTCCAGAGTGATAAGCGAGGTTGAACGGATAACCACCATTCGGCCCAGGCAATTCAAACAACGGAATGTTGTAATTAAAATCTCCAGTGAAAAGATCAACCATGTCGGTAGTTCCTACAGGTTCGAAACTTTGTACTTCAGGTTGAGATGGCCCGTTAGTTAACGCAAACGCTGCAATGGGAAAAGTATATTCCGCGAGAAGATTCATTGCAAGATATGCAGCAACAATCCTGT
>CAZBYM010000057.1:0-13732 GCA_964495745.1 uncultured Chryseobacterium sp.
ACAGGTATGAATGACTATGTAAAAGGACTTGATGTTTGGAATGGTGAATTGTATGCCGGAGGACCGTTTACGACTGCTGATGGATTACCACGAAGTGGAGTTGCGAAATGGTATGAGGTTCCTGCTGTTCCACCTGTTTCTTCTTTTACTCCATCATCAACAAATTTATGTTTGGGGCAGTGTATAAATTTTACTGATAACAGTACGAATACGCCAACATCTTGGACATGGACATTCAATGGTGCGAATCCGACGACTTCTACGCAGCAAAATCCTTCGGTAATTTGCTACAACACTCCTGGCTCTTACAATGTCACATTGCAAGCGTGTAATGCATCCGGTTGTAATACAAGTTCACAAATGATAGTGGTTTCAACAGCGGCAACTCCTACAGTTGCTGTGACTGCTGCTCCTACTTCGACGATCTGTAACGGAAGTTCTGTTGGACTCACAGCTTCTGGAGCAAGCACGTATTCGTGGGCTCCGGCAACAGGATTGAGTGCAACTGTGGGAAGTGCTGTCACTGCAAGTCCAACTTCGACAATCACGTATACAATAACAGGTTCAAATGGAAGCTGTACTTCTACTCAAACGATTACAGTTACAGTGAATCCAACTCCGACGGTGGCAGTGACACCAACCTCGATGAATATTTGCCCATTAGGTGCAACACCGTTGAGCGCATCCGGTGCAGTCACATATTCATGGCTACCGATAGCAGGATTGACTCCGTCTACCGGCGCAAACGTTTCCGCCTCTCCATCTTCATCAACAACGTATACGGTAACGGGAACTGCAGCGAACGGATGTACTTCAACTGCAACAACAACTATCACAGTTGGTGTATCTGCTGCATTGCCATTGGTGCAAGGATTTGAAACACTTCCTTTTGTTCCAACGAACTGGACAAGTGTTGATGGTGGAAATGATGGTAATACGTGGCAGCGAAATACAACTGTCGGCGGATTCAGTGCAACTTCTAATTGTTCATGGTATCCGAATCACACAGTGAGTGCTGTAGGAACAATTGATGAGATGCGTACAATGACATTAAACTTTAACAGTCTTGCATCAGCACAAATGACATTTGATGTTGCATACTGCAGAAAGAGCAATGCAACATTTTCCGATACAATGTCGGTTCGTGTTTCAACCAATTGCGGTGCAACATGGACACAAGTGTATTACAAAGGCGGATCAACTTTGGCCACTGCACCCAATTCGAATGCATTCTTTACACCGTCATCAACACAATGGAGAACGGAAACTGTTAATCTGAACAGTTATATCGGACAAGGATCAGTGATGATTTCATTCCGCAATCACAACCGGAATGGAAACAATCTTTATCTCGACAACATTAACATTAGCGGAGTAACTGTAAATCCACCTGCTGCAGGTTTTGTTTTATCTGCTGCAGCAATTTGCGCGGGGTCGTGTGTTACGATCACAGACAACACAAGCGGGCTGCCTACATCGTGGGCCTGGACATTTACCGGCGGAAGTCCGTCTACATCGAGTACACAAAATCCAGGAAGTGTTTGTTATGCCAGCTCCGGAACTTACACTGTGCAATTGATTTCATGTAACGCGAATGGATGTGACACAGCGATTCAAACAATTATTGTGTCAGGACCGGGCGTGGCAACAATGTCGGGTAGTGGGGTGAGTTGTTTCGGCGGTAATGACGGAGTTGCAACCGCATCGCCAAGTGGAGGAACTTCACCGTATACGTATTCTTGGTCACCAATGGGAGGGACAAATGCAACAGCAACTTCATTGATAGCGGGAACATATACATGCGTCATTGCAGATACATATGGATGTTCTGGTTCTGCCAGTTTCACAGTTACAGAACCATCAGCTATTGCTTCCACTACTTCTCAAACGGATATTACTTGTTTCGGAGATGCGGATGGAGCAATTAATCTTTCTGTCACCGGAGGAACCGGAGTTTACACTTACGATTGGAACAGTGGAGCGTACACTACCGAAGATATTTCCAATCTCGCTGCAGGAAATTACAACATTACAATTACAGATGCGAATGGATGCACTCATACGGACGTAGTCACAATTGTGGAACCGGCATTGCTCGTATCTTCAGTTGTTACTTCGAATGATCCTTCGATATGTGGAGGTTCTGACGGTGCGATTAATATTACCGTTTCGGGGGGAACACCTGGTTATACTTATCTCTGGAGTAACAGTGCTACAACACAAGACATCACAGGTGTTTCTGCAGGCGCATATTCTTGTGTAATCACCGACAACAACGGTTGCACGTATTCATTGAGTACATCACTGAATGACCCGACTCCACCACTTGTGACATTGTCGTTTCCAATTGACACAGTATGTCAATCTACTACAGCTCCTTTTACATTAACAGGTGAAACACCATCTGGCGGAACATTCTCAGGTCCTGGTGTTACCGGAAATATTTTTGATCCGATGCTTGCTAATATTGGTGTTAACATCATTGTTTACGCTTACACTGACATCAACGGATGCACCGGAACAATAAGCGACACCATTGTAGTAGATGTTTGCACGCAGATCGCGGAGAACGTGTCCGACAATTTCCAGATCAATATATTTCCAAACCCAAGCAACGGGGAGTTCACGGTAAGTACGAATCTGACAGTGGGAACGATTACGCTCACGGATGTGCTCGGAAAAATAATTGAGCGGAAAGCGATTACGAATTCTTCCGGAGTGCAATTTTCGCTGGAGACGGACGGAGTTTACTTTGTAACTGTTACGGATACTGAAGGTCGAAATGTTACACAACGAATTGTCGTGAATCATTAGGATCAGTACGATGTAGCACAATACGAAGAATAGAAATCCGGAATTGCTTCACGGCTTAAATCCTACAATCGTTACATCATCGATCTGTCTTAAATCGCCCTTCCACTCTTCGAACGATCTGTGAATTTCCGCATACTGCTGACCCGCTTCAAGATTTGCAATTCGAACGAGCATTTCCTTGAGTCGTTTTGAAGAATACTTTTTGTCATTGTCGGAATCGAATTGATCGGCATAGCCGTCAGATGACAAGTAAAGTACATCTCCAGGATGAAGACTGACTATCGTCTCCGTAAATTTCTTTTTTACACCCGCATAGTAACCGCCAATTGAAATTTTGCTTCCCTTGTATTCTGTCAGCGCACCTTCTCGAACAAGATAAAGCGGTCTACCTGCTCCACCAAAAGTCAATGTCTTAAGATCTTTCGTGATAGTGCAAATCGCAATGTCCATTCCATCCCGGGATGTGCTGTGTTTTTCATTTTGCCGGAGTGACTCGACTGTGCTTACGTCCATCTCACGAAGGATTTCAGCAGGTGAAACAATTTTCTTATTGTTGACAATCTTGTCAAGAAGATTTGCAGCGATCAACGACATGAATGCGCCGGGAACGCCGTGGCCAGTGCAGTCAACCACACCAATGAGATAATGTTTTTCACTTTCGGAAAACCAATAAAAATCTCCGCTTACCAGGTGACTGGGCCGATGGTAGATCAGACTGTCGGGAAACAGATTTAATATTGATTCTCTATTGGGTAAAAGAGCTTCCTGAATTTGCTTCGCATACGTGATGCTATCTGTGATGTCTTTGTTCTTTTCTTCAAGCAAATTTTTTGTGTTGATCAACGCTTCTTTTTCCGCACGCAGTTCTGATGTTTTCTCCGAAATGATTGTTTGAAGAATCCGTTGTTTATTTTTGTATGTCCTTACTTTCCATTTGATATACAAATATATTCCAGCGACAAGAACTAGTGCAAGGAAACAGTAGAACCAAATGCTTTTCCAAAATGGAATTCCGATTGAAAAAGCCAAAGTGACTTCTTCGCTAACCAATGGATTCTCCTTGGAAAAACATAAGACACGAAATACATAATTGCCGTCAGCTAATATCGGATACGTAGCAAACCGCTGGGTGTAATCAGAAGTTCTCCATTCTTCATCAACTCCCTCCAGTTTGTATTTGTAAATTAATTTAGTCGGATCGCGATGACTTATTCCAAGAAAGTCGAATTGAACATTGTATTTACTATAGCCTAAGTCAATTGCTTCTCCCGGAAGGAAAGTCTGATTATTAAAACGTGACGAAGTAATACTGCAATACGGCCCACGAGGATTAGGATAATCGCTTCCCATATCATACACAAGAATACCTGCAGAAGTCCCGAAAAATATCTGGCCCCCTTGTAAGTTCATCACCGAGGAGGAAATAAATTCTCTGCTTGAGAAATCCTGCGGGCTTGAATAGCTTTGAATTCCACCCGTGTACTTTATTCTGGAGAGACTACGGTTGTGTATGGCCCATATTGAATTATCAGCAGCGAGGCACAACGAATAAATATAATTGGAAGAAAGACCTGAGTCAACCGTAATCTCCTGCACGGAAATTCCATTATACAACAGAAGACCGTCGCCATCTGTTCCCATCCATATATTTCCTTTGGGATCTTCTAAAACGCAATGCACCAAGTACGGACGGTCATCAGAAAGAGCATCAATTGTATGTATGCCTTCATCATCGAGATATGAAATTTTTGATTGTGGTGACGTTATCCAGATTCTTCCTTTGCTGTCACGTACAGCGGTCTTTACATTGTTGTGCAACAGCCCATTCTCAGTGTTGTAAACGGTAAATTCAGAACTGCCGAAATTGTAGATAAACAAGCCTTCAGAAGTAGCGAAATACAATTCGTGCAATGAGCTTGTAACATCATTGATTACCGTATTCACATTTCTAAATGGGATGCTCAAAGATTTACTTTTCGCTCCTGCAGTAAGTACAAATAAATCATGTCGGTTAGTTACAACGAAGAGTGTGTTGTCGTGAGTAATCATGAAGCTTACCGGAGCTTTTGGAAGTCCCAATGAGTCTCCAACAAAATACAGCGCTACTTGACCTTGCGCATCTGTTCTGATCTCATACAAACCGCTGGAAGTGCCCGCGTAATATTTTGTATTGAACCAGGCGAGAGCGGAAACAGGTGCAGGTAAGCCGAGATAATTAAATTTTACAGTGTAAAAGCGTTGATCTGCATACTTGATCAGTCCTTTGCCATATGTCCCAATCCACAAATTATTTTCAGAATCCAAAAACAAAGACTGAACGTTATTTGTGGAAAGGCCATTCATTACGGTGTACGATTGTACAAGTCTGCTCACAACTGCGCTGGACGTTTGATAATAGGAAAACTTAAAAAGACCTTCGCCCATTAGTGCAACGAAGAGATTTCCTTTATTGTCGCAACACAAATCTGAGCATGCTCCATCCGGCAAGTATAAATTCTCTCTAGACTCGACTACACAAGAAAAATTTCCATCTCGTAAGTTTATTCGCGCAATGCCACCATCCTGAATAGCGGCGAAAACATTGCCCGATGAATCACTTGCAATTGCAACGATATTTTCTCCTTTCACTGCGGAAACCTCATAGGCAAATGTCAACTTACCATTGGAATTTTTTAGCATGGTCACGCCGTTGTCAGTGGCCACAGCTACAAATTGAGATCCGGCCGAACATATGGCATTAATTGATTCTGACGGTACGACTGTAATTTTTTCTGTTTTCCCTGAAGTGTTCGCTACGTAAAGTCCGGCCCCGTTTGTTCCAACAGCAACGGTATTAGGTGCAATTTCCAACAGGGCACTGATTCTCGATTCAGGCGCGTCTTTGATGACGAATGGATTGAATTCTCCGCGACCGTAGCTTAATCCTTCCTGAAAATGACCAACAAAAAACTTGCCGCTGCGGCAAACCTCAATCTGGCTAACCAAGTTTTCGTTCACGCCGTTGAGAGTGTCGAAAGGTGTGAACGTATATCCATTGAAAAGAACAAGTCCACTCTCCTTTGCCAGACAAATATTGCCACGTTCGTCTTGTCGAATATCATAGATATAGGAAGCAGAAAGTCCGTTGTCTTGATTATAAAGATCGAATCCGTATTCCTGTGCCATTGAGGCGACGGAAGATCCAATCAAGAAAAGTGTTAAGAGTAAACTTCTGATCACTTTCTATTTTTCTTTAACTACAATCTTGCTCTTGAATTTTGGAACACCTCCAATTGGTGAAGCATAGAATGGAAGCAGCTCGCCATATTGGTCAGTAATATACACAACCATATTGTTGTTATTCACTGTTTTTTTCTTGATGAACTGAATATCCAGGCTCGTATTTGCTTCTGACGGAAGAATTTTATGTTGGGAGATATTCCAAAGTCCATCGCCAGCTGCTGTTACGACTTCGCCTTTCTTTGCAACGGAAATTATTTTTACTGCGCCTTCATCATCGTAATCAAACGTATTTACGCGCACTGAAATAACGCCAGGCGACACAAAGGGGTAGAGGTGTGAGACGCTGAGCGCAGCATCGTGAGTGCGAAAGCAATATTCGTATGTGAAAGAATTGACTCCTTCAATTAGTGTGTTGCTGTTCTTATCGCTTGATACATCAATTTTGTAAAGGTTGCCGTCATCTCCGTCCAGGCCTTCCACTACCACTTTCAAAATGTATGTTCCGAAATCTGAACTGTATTCTCCTTCGGTGGGGTTGAATGGTCCGAATACGTACCACTTGTTATCATAATCTGTTTCTGCTCCAAATGTTTTTGTCCCAAGCTGAATTCCACTTTTGAAATTTCCAGTCGGATCTTGCTTTTTGGCATCAGGGTCAGAAAAACATGCTTTACCACCAAAAATTGTAAACTTCGTTTTCGAGTCAAAACCACTTCTGTTCTCGTCGTGTTTCCCGCCAATTTCCGGATCATAGATCCGTATGTAGATAGGATCTATTCTTGATTTCGGAATGGAGATAAAGTAGATCTGAATATTGTCATCGTCACCCCATGATTTCTCCGCTTGTTTTGAAAACGTTACCAGGAATGGAATATTTTCTTCAGCTGAAGGGAAGGATGTAAGCGAAATACTGATCGCACACGCAACAAAAAATGAGATAATTAACTGAATCTTCTTCATCACATATTTATTTTAAGAATGTTCTGATGATTAATACACATCGTTTATTGCGAGCCGTGCTGAGGATATGTACAAAATTGGACGGCGGTTCTTCTCCATAAGAATGGGACGTAATATTATTTGATTTCACGCCCTTCTTGGTTAAATGGGAAACCACCGCTTTGTTCCGTGTTTTCGAAAGGGCGAGATTGTATTCCGGATCCCCGTCACTATCTGCGAATCCAAGTAGTTGATACGTTAAGTATTTTTTTCCGCTTCCGGAACGGACTAATGAATCAATCGTATTTTTTGTTGCCGTATTAAGTGTTGATTTATTAAAATCAAAATATACAATGACAGTGTCTGTTACATAAAGAGGCTGAACAGGAACAACATTGATTGGAATAATCGCACGCGCCGGAATAGTATCAATCAACATTGTTGCAACTTTTGATGTAAATTCAAAATCGCGCTTCGCTTTAATTTGGTTGCCGACAATTGTGTCTTTGGAAAGAACAATTACAAAAGCACTGTCAATACCAAGTCCTTTCAAACCAATGTAGCTGGTGTATATTGCATGTAGACTATCTGCGCTGCCGTATAGATATCGGTAAATTGTATCTTCTTTGATGATACGGATGATGGCATTAGTCCCGGTACGCAAAACCGGAATGCTGTCTTTTGAAGATCCAAGAAAGACGGAGTATTCTGGTTTTTCTACTAGACTTAGACTGAAAACCGGAGCTTCGATCGACTTGAATGCTTTGCGCGATTTTGAAAAATTACGATTGTTCATCCATTGCCTTTTTTCACTCGCTGGAAGTACGACAATATTTTTTTGCGTGCAGAAATGCTGGTGTTGAGTGTCAAGTGAATCGTTTGCAACTGTAAGACTGTCATGCGCACACACTCCTAACACAATTGGAAAAGTTCCTTCACGATCGGCGGCATATTGCACAGCTGAGTTATTTAGCAGGAAGTGATCGCCAAGATCCCAGTAGAATTTATCTATCGAGTAATTGCTTAGCGAAGAATTGTTACTAGAAAGAACAATTGTATCACCAACAAAAATTGTATCCGGACAATTGATCCGAAGTCCTTTCTTTTCTACAATTTCATGTTCATAGGAAACCTGACTCAGGAAAAATGCGGTGTCTTTTTTATCACGAATGAGTAATTCAACTGCATAGGTTCCTGCGCCGGCGAAGCAATGATCCGCTTCAAGCGATGTAGATGTGGTGCCATCGCCAAAATCCCATTGGTAATAAAAGAGTTCTGCATCTTCGCTTTCCAATGAATTTTCTTCGCTGAACGAGTAGCAATACCGAGGTTCGACGTAAGCAATGCAATTGTAAAAATCGGGCCAATGCAAACGAAACTCGTAGATGTCATCTCCGGTGTTTTGGTCGCGGTTTGACGAAAAATATCCCATTCTTCTTACTGGGTCAAATATGAGACCAAAATCATCCGATGCTGTATTTATTCCATTTCCAGCAGGGAAGGGTGGCCCAATGTGATTCGGAGTAAGACGACAACAGAAAATATCATAACCGCCCATGCTTTCGTGCCCTGTTGAAGAAAAGATGAGGTAATCCGGAGCGCAGAACGACGGGTAGCCTTCATTGTATGGTCCGTTAATTGATTCGCCCATATTAACAGGCTCTGACCATGTACCTTGCTCAAGAGCGGAACGGTATAAGTCAATTCCACCGAAGCCATCCTTGCGATCACTTGCAACAATTAATGTTTGTCCGGAATTCAGAATACAGGGATGGAAGTAGGAAAAAACATCGGTAGGAATTAATACCGGAGACGCTTTCCCCCATGAACCATTTTCGGCGCGGGTACTTGAGAAAATGCCAAGAACAAATTGATTTTTCACTTTTACATTTCCTGTAAAGTAAAGTATGCGTTTGGTTGAATCATAACTTGAGGTGCCTTCCTGAAGCGGAGTATTTAGTTTTTCTAAGAAGTCAGCTTGCGTGGATTTGTTCGGGAGGAAATAGAGATTGTCGGGACTTGACGAATCGGATTCCATTATTGTAATAACTCCGAAAGCATGAGGTTTGTTCGACGTAAAAATAATTCCGTCGCCACAAAATGCAGGCGCATATTCTGAATACTTCGAATTGATTGTAGCTTTTGTTATGGTAACATCGCTGCTCTCGAAAAGATAATTTCTCTCCTGAGCAATCGCTGCAGAATGCGAACAGAACAACATCAAAATAAGGAAGCAATAAATCGCCCGGAGCATTAAATTCTTGGCCTCCTTGTTCCTGTGCGATAATGAAACAAATAGCGGATCATAATTTCGTGCGATCCATTCGAAAAAGTTCTAAGCTTGCTAACTGTGAGATCATAAGCATATCCTCCCTCGAGCTGTTCGTTTATTTTGAATTTCGTGATGAACATGAGCGCATCATTTTTTCGATAGCCAATTCCAAACGTAAATTTCTGCTGATAGGTGAGCGCAGCGCTTAAATCATACTGTAAAGGAGAGTTGGCAACATGACGAACAGCAAGCATTGGTGTGGCAACAAAATGAGTTCCAATAGAAAAATTATATTCACCGGAAATGAGATATTGCAAATTGATTAACTGTCCACCTTGCGCTGTATTGATTAGTCCTGGGGTCGTGAACCCGATAGCATAGGCAGGCGTGCGATACATTGCACCAAAGCCGAATTCCATCGAGTAGAATTTATCATCGCCGGAAGTGAACATTGGATCTCCGGCAACGGTTGTGTTTATTTCGGACCAACGATTTGAAATCTGATTCACCGACGCGCTGATTCCGAATGACAAATGATTTTTAGGATGCGCAAAAATGCGGTAGGCAAAAAAGCTCTTGAATTGAAATTTTGTTGTGACGCCATAGTGATCATTCAATACAGCAATACCAACATTCATTTTTTGGTTGTGCAAGGCGGTATGGGCATTCACAGTAGTTGTAATTGGTGCACCGTCAAACGCAACCCATTGTCTTCGGTGCATTACGGAAACATCCAGTGCAGTTCTGAATCCGGCATCTGCGGGATTTAGGATTACCGGATTAAAAACATATTCCGAGAACAGTGGATTATGCTGAGCGTCGATCCGACTGGCGCAGAGAATAAAAAGCAGAATGGAAATTAACTTTTTCAAATTTCTCTTTTTATTACAATGAATCCGCTGTATTCACCAACCGCCGGAATTTCCAAAACATAATAGTATGTATCGTCAATAAGTTGTTCTCCGTCTTGATTCTGGCCATTCCAGTCATTGTGATAATCAGTGCTGAAATAAACCAATTCGCCCCAACGATTGTACACATTAAGGTGAAACTCTGCCCAATAACCAACTCCGGGAATTACGAAATAGTCGTTGGTTGCGTCATCGTTCGGAGAAAATCCATTGGGAATAATAAATTCATTCACTGTAATTTCAACTTCGTCGGATGTAGAATCACAAACTATTCCGCGGATAACCCAACGGAAAATGTAGTGCCCCGGCGGTATATCGCGAAGTACACAATTGGGATCATACGGACATGGAATCGCGAATGATCCACTCACAACTTCCCAACTACCAATTCCTATTGTGGGCGTGTTTGCTCCAAGCACCACCATTGGGAAATCAACAATTTGATTGGGTCCTGCATCAGCAAGTGTTGGAAGCGGTTCTTCGATAATCGAGACCTGATCTGATGATGGAGGACAGGTTCCATTTGTAATTGTCCATTGAAAAATATTTGTGCCGGGATTCATCCCTGTAACTCCTGAATAGGGCGAATTGGGGAAAGTAAATGTTCCGCTTCCTGTAACTACTGTCCATGTGCCTGTTCCAACAACTGGAACATTACCACCGAGCGTAGCAAAAGAGGAACAAATGATTTGTGCGATACCTGCGTCTGCAATTGTTGGCATTTGATCAACGGTTAATATGACTGTGTCGGCTGACGATGGACATGTTCCGTTTGTAATTGTCCATTGGAAAATATTCGTTCCGGGATTCATTCCTGTAATTGCTGACGTTGCGGAAGTCGGTGTTGTGAGAATACCAGAGCCGGAAATTAATGTCCACATTCCGCTTCCAACACTTGCCGAATTTCCATTTAGTGTAAACGAGGTTGAACAAAATGTTTGATCTACTCCGGCTAGCGCGATTGTCGGTGATGGATCAACGGCAATAACGACGGTGTCGCTGGATGAAGGACATGTTCCGTTGGAGATGGTCCATACAAAAGTATTTGGTCCAACAAGCATTCCGCTTAGTGTTGAAGTAGGCGAAGATGAATTCGCAATTGTTCCTGTTCCTGATATTAACGTCCACATTCCATTTCCAACAAGAGGGGAATTTCCTGCAAGTGTATCTATGGACGTGCAAATAATTTGATCAATGCCGGCACTTGCATTGGTTGGTAAATCATCAACAGTTATTGTAATTGTATCGGAGGATGCCGGACAAGTTCCGTTTGTAATTGTCCATTCAAAACTGTTTGTCCCGGGCAGCATTCCTGTGAGTGATGTAATGTAAGACAACGGAGATGTAATGATTCCTGTTCCTGAAACCAAAGTCCAGATTCCGGTTCCAATACTTGGAATATTCCCTGTTAGATTGTGTGTCGAAGAACAAATGCTATCATCATTTCCTGCAATTGCAGTGGTTGGTATCGAGTCGACAATAATGTTCACCGTATCTGAGGAAGATGGACATGTACCGTTCGAAATTGTCCACTCAAAACTATTTACTCCTGAATTCATTGCTGTAATTCCCGAGCTGGGCGAAGAAGGCGACGTAACGATTCCCGAACCGGACATCAATGACCATGATCCATTTCCAACAGTTGGAATATTTCCTCCAAGCGTGAATGTTGACGAACAAATTGTCTGGTCGATGCCTGCCGAAGCAATTGTTGGCATCGCATCAACGAAAATTGAAACCGTGTCAAAAGAAACAGGGCACGTTCCATTTGTCGTGCGCCAGATAAACAAATTAGACCCAGCAGACATCCCGTTGACTGTTGTAGTTGTGATGTTTGGATTGGTCAGTGTGCCGGATCCCATCAACACATTCCACACTCCGCTACCTACGTTAACAGTATCAGCTGCAAGTGTTGAAGTAGACGAACAAATTGTTTGATCATTGCCTGCGAAGGCTGGCGTTGGCATTGAGTCAACCGTAATTGTAACTTGATCAGTAGAAACAGGACATGTTCCGCTTGTGATTGTCCATTCAAAAATATTTACGCCTGGGGACATTCCGGTAATTCCAGAATTAGGTGAGGATGGACTTGTGATTATTCCTGTTCCTGTAACAAGTGTCCAGTTGCCCGTTCCTGCAGACGGAGTGTTACCAAGAAGAGATGTTGTGGAAGAACAGATTGTCTGAGCATTTCCTGCTGCTGCAGTTGTTGGCATAGGATCAACGTTGATCGTTACTTGATCCGTTGATGGAGGACAAGTTCCGCTTGTGATTGTCCATTGGAAAATATTTGAACCGGGAGACATTCCTGTAATTCCTGTTGTTGGCGAGGAAGGTGTTGTAATTGTTCCGGTTCCCGAAACCAAAGTCCAAATTCCCGAACCAATGAGAGGAGAATTTCCGTTGAGGGATGTTGATGAAGAGCAAATATTTTGATCGAGATCGGCATCAGACACAGTAGGAAGCGGATCAACAAAAATTGTCACCTGGTCAAAAGAAGGAGGACACGATCCGCTGGTAATTGTCCATTGAAAAACATTTGCACCAGACAACATCCCTGTGATTCCGGAATTTGGAGATGAAGGAGTTGTGATCGTTCCGGATCCGGAAACGAGTGACCAGAGTCCTGTGCCGATCAATGCTGGATTTCCTGAGAGATTGATTGATGAAGAGCAGATTGATTGATCAGTTCCTGCTGCTGCAGTTGTTGGTAATGGATCAACGTTGATTGTAACTTGATCGGAAGAAGGAGGACACGATCCGCTTGTGATTGTCCATTGAAAAATATTTACACCGCTCGACATTCCTGTGATTCCGGAATTTGGCGATGAAGGAGTTGTAATTGTTCCGGTTCCTGAAACCAAACTCCATACACCGGTTCCAACTAGTGGTGTATTTCCAAGAAGCGAAGTTGACGATGAACAAATTGTTTGATCTATTCCGGCACCCGCAGTTGTTGGTAGTGGATCAACAGTAATTAGCACACTGGAAGAACTGGAAAAATTGGCGCAGCCACCACTTGAAGTTACTCTTCTGCGGTAATAGGTGTTGGCTGTTAAAGTTGGAGGAGAATAATTTTGCGTGTTGTTGACTCCCGAAGCCGGGTTCCAAATAATATTATCCGGACTTTCTTCCCACAAATAGATGAACGGTGTAACTCCTCCTGTAGGTACTGAACCAGCAAGCATTGCAGGTGTTTGTCCTGAGCAGATGACTTGATTCGCAGTGATTGTATTATTGGTGATTGCAGGACATCCCAGTTTTGCTGCAAATATGTTTGGAGTATTTTCATTGAAAAGATTGAACGACCCAAATGTAGCTGCGTTTTTGTATTCGCCGACAACATACACCTCTCCGGTTGTTAATGAAGCAACGCCATAGGGAACATCTTTATCTGCACCTCCTGCGGAATTTGCCCAAAGAAAAGTTCCATTATTCGTGTATGAAGCAACAAAAACATCTTCATTTCCAACTGAAAGAATTGTTGGTCCTGAGCCAAATGTCAGGCTGCTTTTCAAGTATCCTGTCACGACGATATCGTTATTCCCGGTCGTGCTTATGTGAGTTCCTTCCT
>CAZBYM010000058.1:0-13631 GCA_964495745.1 uncultured Chryseobacterium sp.
TGCGAATGGCCGCAATTGTTTCCGGCTTACTCACTTTGACGACTGCACTTGCGATTGCGCGGCGAAGAGTGCTATGTTTAAATGTTATGTCTACCATAAATTATGCGGATGTATTTTTCTTCCACGAATAAGATTCATCATTAAATATTTCCTTCCCCCAAATCGGAAGTTTTGCTTTTATTTCCTCGGTAATAAAACGACACGCATCGAATGCCATCGTGCGATGAGCAGAAGAAACAAAAATGAAAAGACAAATTTGTCCGGCCTCAACTTTCCCAAGGCTGTGATGAATGTGCATACAGGTGAGATCAAATCGGCTAAATGCAGCTTCGCGAATTTCATGCATCACCTGCTCTGCCATTTCAATATGAGCTGTATACTCAATGCCCGTCACAGTCCTTCCGTCAATAACATCCGCACGAACTTGACCGAGAAAAATATCGTGAGCCCCAATCGTTGTTTTTCCGGAATGTTTGGCAATCGATTCGGCAATGAAGGTCGGCTGAATGGGGCCTTCTGTAAAAATCTTCTTCGGCTTTCTCGCCAGGGTTTCTTGTTTCATAAATATAGTGTTGAACTTATCCACAGTACTTTTTCGATGTAATCTCCGGCGCTGTTGTTTCTCAGAATATCCATGTAGATCAAATCGAATTTCAAACTCTTATTCAACTTCCAGACAATTCCAGCCGAAATTCGGTTCTGATCAAACGCCCCCGATTCTGTAAACCCGTTTTCTCCCTGATAGAAATATTCGTCTGCTACGAAAAATGAAATGTCTTTATTCGATGAATCAAGATTCACCAATGGGAGTGTGACCACTGCGCGCCCTCTGATTCTGTCTTTCCTTGTCCATTCTTCATTGCCATCTGTGTTGAATGAGCGGCTCTCATAATTTACCCGTGCCTTCAATTCGAAAACAGCAATTGGCTTTTTCCATTCCCCACCAGCGGTGAAGCGTAATTCCGTGACTGATCTTTTTTGAAAATCAGATTCGGTGTTCAACAAAGGATAACTTCTGAACCATGCAAACGGAGAAAGTCCGACTGTCCATATAGGATTAATCTGATAATAGCCCCACGCACGCGCTCCCTGCAAAAGTTTCCATGTTGGTAGCGTTCCATCCGGGGTATTCTGCCAACGATATTGGTATTCAGCCTCGCCGCGAATTTTCGTTGTGAACTTATGAGAAATGTAAATTCGGCTCCACAGTTCGTTGTGTGCGGGCAGGTTCTTCCCCTCGAGATTGTTCGACAAGAGACAAACGATACACACAACAAACGCTATTGTTTTCATTGTACCAGTCTTCCTGTTGAAAATGCATTTTCGTAAAATCTATTCCAGTTTTCAATTCCACCAACCAGACTTTTGAAATTTCGCTCCGGCCAATTACTGCTCAAAATTTCAACAGCTTTCGCGCTGCGCTGTCCGCTCTGGCAAAAAACGACAATTTCGTCATGGCCTTCCAATTCCCCCAGACGCTCCTTCAAAACCGGCAAAGGAATATTGATTGACGAAAATCCTTCCGCCTCGGGAAATTCCATTGGCATTCGTACATCGAGAATTAGAATATTTTTTGCTGTTTCAATTCTCGTCATGAGTTCGTCTACCGAAATTGTGCGCGCTGTAGAACAAACAGGGGAAGAATAATTCCAGTTTCCCAATTCATCCGCATTGCCCGGGCGCTTAATTGTCTTGTTGGTCACAGGAACAGTCATTTTTCGAAGTTGCATATCATTTGCACAGAAAAGTAATAATTCGCCCGGAGAATTGGTTCCTGTATTGGTAATATACTTGATAATTTCTGTAGCCTGAAGACATCCAATAATCCCAGGAAGCACACCTAGAACTCCTGCAGTGTTGCAATCAAGTGTTCCATTTGCTTTATCAGCATCAGGAAACAGAGCACGATAATCCGGACTTCTTTTTTGATTACCAAGATCTGCGTTTAGTATAATCACTTGTCCCTCGAAGCGAAAAACAGAACCAGAGACTAGTGTCTTGTTAGCGATAACGCAAGCGTCATTCAATAAATATCTTGTAGCAAAATTATCTGTGCAGTCGGCAACAACATCAAATCCGGAAAGAATGTCAAAAACATTTTTCGGAGAAACTCTAACATTGAAAGTGAATAGCTGGATTGTTGGATTGAGTGCTGCAATTTTCTGTTCAGCAATATGCGCTTTGGGTTTTCCAATTTCCGTTGTGGAATACAACACTTGACGCTGTAAGTTGGAAATTGATATCACATCGTCGTCAACTATACCGATTTTTCCAACGCCTGCCGCAGCGAGATATTGGAGAACAGGGCAACCCAGTCCGCCAGCGCCAACAACCAATACGGAAGCCGCTTTGAGCAGTTCCTGCTTCTCTTTCCCAAATCCAGGAAGAGATAAATGTCTTTCATATCGCTTGAGTTCGTCCTGTGTTAACATATTATCCTCCTGCAAATGGTGGCAGCAAAGCTATCTGGTCGCCGTCCGCTATTTTTGAATTTTCACTTACAATTTTGTTCCCGATCGCAATCAGAAATGTTTTTGATTGTAATGCAGGAAACTTTTGAAAAAGTGAATCGCGCAATTCATTCACACTATCCGCTGTCATGATAAGTGAATCGCTTCCCGTAATATCAATTAACTCTCCATAAAATTTTACTTCTGCACTCATTTCGCCAGCGTGTTGAATTGTTTCAGTTCTTCAGGAGTATTAATATTCGCCAGCTGATTCGGATCAAATCCGGAAATTGACCAAGGATCCAGGATGCGAAGTTTGAAATCCTGAAGAGCACTTCTCAATCGCAACATGCCCGAATCAAGATAAGTAGCCATTCGCAATGCACATCCTTTTCTGTAACGCGCACAAAGTGGTTCTAACTCCCCGTTCAATTGTGGAACAACAATGTCACAGTCGTCAGGAGCGGAAGAAAGTGCTTCAATTAATTCTGAGCTGACAAATGGAATGTCGCAACTCACAATGATGTTCAAATCAGTTTGCGAATGCAAAAGTCCGGAATAGATTCCGCCCATCGGGCCACATTCATGAATAACGTCTTTCACAACAGGAAATCCGAACTGATTATAATTATCGTTATTCGCAACAATAATAATTGACGAAACGTTTTTGTTTAATGAGTGAATGACATGCTCAACCATCATTGTTCCGTTAACTGTAAGCACACCCTTATCCTTGCCCATACGACTGCTTTTGCCGCCCGCAAGAATAATTCCAGTACACAATTTCGGTTGCGCTTCCATTGAGCAAATCAGATTTTCAGCTTGCGTGTTTCTGCTTTCTTAAAGTCATCGAAGCGCTGCTGTAATTGGCGAAAATATTTTAAGGTAGCGATTCCCTCTTCGGTCAATTTTGCTCCGCCTCCACCTACTCCGCCAGATGCTGTAGTTACCAATGGTGTTTTCGCTTCCTTGTTCATTGCATCAACAAGTTCCCAAGCCTGACGGTACGACATTTTCATTTCTCGCGCAGCTTCGCTGATTGAACCGTGCTCTTCTATTTTATCAAGAAGCGACATACGACCCAATCCCATGAGTGTACCGTTAGGGCCTTCAATCCAAATGCTTCCTTTGACTTTGAACATGTTTTAATTCTTTCTCAAATTTCGGAGCGTTATGGTATTTTAAGTATGACGGGGATCATCGCAACACCCAACAACCTGTAATTATGCAATAGTTCTTGTGATATGTATCATGTTTGGCCCTTATCAAATCAAAAAGGTAATATGTGACACTCAACCATTGCTCCTTTTTCGAGATTTCCAGCCTCTGCCGGAATGCGAACCAGACAATCTGCTTCTGCGAACGAACTTAATATAAATGATTCCTGTCCTTGCAAAATATGAACCGATCCTCCCGACAATTTAGCTTTCAGAAAATGTGCAAGTCCTGCTTTCTTGTTCAGATTTTCTGCCAGAGGAAGTTGAACTTTTGGAAGACCATGAGGCGCTGCAGATCCTGTCAACAACCTTATTGCGGGTGTCACATATTCATAAAAACACGAAAGTACCGAAGCCGGATTTCCAGGCAAACCGAAAACGAGTGTCTTGTTTTTCCTCCCGAAGAATAAAGGCTTCCCGGGTTTCTGCGCGACTTTGTAAAATATATTTTCTACTCCTAATTCAGCAAGTGCACTTCCGGTAAAATCGTAATCACCGACAGATACACCACCTGTAATCAAGACAACGTTTGACGTACTAATTGCCTCATCAATTTGTTGTTGAATTTCAGCTGCATCATCACGCACAATTCTCACGGTAGGATTTTTTACTCCGAAAGAATGCAGTGCTGCCACCAGCGCGATAGAATTCGATTCGTAAATCTGGCCCGGTTCAAGTTTGCATCCTGCCTGAACCAATTCACTTCCGGTAACGATGATCTGCACAGAAGGATTTGCGCCGACTACGACTTCGCGTACACCAAGTGCCCCGAGATAACCAACTGCTCCCGGTGTCAATCTCGCGCCTTTTTTTAATGCTACTTCACCTGTATTAATCTGCGCGCCCATTACGCGGATGTTCTGGCCTTTTACAACTTGTGCTTTGTCAAAATATATTTTTCCGTCTCGCACTTCAACATTTTCCTGGATAATAACGGTGTCTGCACCATCGGGAATCATTGCTCCGGTGAAAATCCGGATAGCTTCATTGTCGCCAAGCTTAATTTCGGGTGCAATTCCGGCTGGCACTTCCCCATTCACTATTAATCCTTCATTTGTAAAATCCGAATACCGTACAGCATATCCATCCATCGCAGATTGATCAAAGGGTGGAAGCGACAACTGAGCAGTAACATCAGCACCCAAAATGCAACTGAACGCATTGGAGAGCGAACATTCGTGTGAATCAAGAGGAATAACTGTTTGTGTGATCAGCTCAAGCGCATCGTCAACACTGATTAATTTTTTCGTCTTCGCTTCCATTACAAATTGTATTTATGTACCAATGAGTGATCGTTCTATTTTGTAAAATCAACAAAAATGAATTTCAGACCGGCTGACAACAACACCAGCGACAGAAATATCATCACCAGTTTGTTGTTGTACTTCCTCGTTCCAAGCCAGGAGCCAATGAATCCTCCGATCACCACTGCAACCAGCCAATATCCTATTGTGTAATCAATTTTCTTGATTGCAGTAAGATTCCCCGCAAGTGCAGCAATGGAATTACACAAAATAAAAAGTGCGGCGATCCCGGAGGCGTTTTTCAATGTTGTCCATCTGCAAAGAATTTAGATTGGAGAAAGAAATATTCCGCCTCCAACGCCGATGAGTCCTGAAAACAATCCAATGACTGAACCAAGAATTGTTCCCTGATAGAATGGCATTTTGCATTGCTTGTCAGAAGAAGGCTTCAGATATTCGCGCAACAACATGAATACCGCCGAGCACACGAGAAATATGCCCGCCATTAGTTTGAAATATTTCGGACTGATTGTGATGTAGCCTCCAAGAAACGCCATTGGTAACGAAGTAATAATGAAAGCGAGAAATATTCTCTTGTCGAAAAAACCTTCGCGTATAAACTTGATTGAAGTAATCAAAGCCACGGCTATATTCAAGACAAGCGAAACTGGCTTTATCGATTCAGTACTGAATGAAAGTAAAGCCATTACTGCCAGATAGCCCGATGCTCCTGCGTGGCCAACGGAAGAATATAACGTGGCTATTACCAGGAAAAGGCAGAATACAAGAATGATAAATTCAACGGTCATTGTCTCTTAAGTGCGCGTTATTACTTTCCATGCATAGCGCAAAGTAAGAGTGCAGAGGTCAAAGGTGATATGATATTAATCATGTGGATTCGATCCGCGGGTAAGTGAAACTTTTCAGGAAAGTATCCGGAATGGTCTTTGCGCGATTAATGACTATCCCAAACCGGCGTTCGTTTCTCAATGAAAGAATTGATTCCTTCACTTGCATCATGGGTTTGCATGAGTTCATTAACGTACATGCTTTCCAGCATTGGCAAAAAATTGCCCAGCACGTGATTGAATTTTATCCGTGCAGCTTTCACTCCATAACGTAGCGATGATGCGCTCTTTGGTTCGATGTACTTGGTGATCCATTCGTTCACCATCGCATTGAGCGCGTCCCGATCTTCAGCTACATCGTTTACTAATCCCATTGCTTTGGCTTCAGTTGCGGAGATGGTTCTTCCGGTGATCAACAAATCCTCCGCACGTGCCAAACCAATTTTCTCAGGGAGAATTATGGAAGCCGGAGGAGGAAAGACGCCAAGAACGATTTCCGGTTGGCCAAATTTCGCATTTTGTTCGGCGAAAATAAAGTTGCACATAATCGCGAGCTCCATTCCTCCACCAAGACATTGACCGCTCACTTTTGCCAGCGTTGGAATGGATAACTCGCGAATGGTGTAGAATAATTTATGGAATGATTGCAACATCGCGGCTGCAGCATCCTTCTGGTGTTCTTCAACGCTTGCCCCGAATGAAAAATGTTTTCCTTCTCCCTGGAAAATAATCAGCTTGAGCTGTGTTCGGGACTTGAATCCATTCAGCTCGCTTTGAAGTTCAGCCATCATCTGATGATCCAGAATATTTCCTTTCCCATCATTCAGAGTAATGGTGGCTACGGTATCATCGTTTGTGAATGAAGTGTTGATCTTTGCCATGGTTATGTAGTTACATTCTGATATTGAGGAGAAATTGTTTTATGCAAATCATCATTCCAGACATGGCCTTCCGCAAGTAAAACACGTAGTTTGATGAAATCAATTTCCCGGTTGTCTTTCGGTCCTTCATTAAATGCTTTGAATCCGGCTTTCGCTTCTGTCATCATATTCAGCGCGAGCCATTCTCTGCTGCTTTCTTTATTCTTGTCCCAATGTTCAAGTTTAAACTTTCGCACTTCACTGATCGTTTTGTTCGTACAATTTGGAAAGGTGAACATTAATTTTGTGATCAGTCCTTCAACTGCCGCATCAAGCATGGAGAGATCCGTCTCCGCTGAAGCAACAATTTCTTTGGCCTTTTTCAAATCTTCCCCGCTTTTCATTGTACCGTAAACAATACGACCGAATTCATCGAATGTGCGATCATTCACCACCATTGGGTTAGGAATAAATTTCCCATTCACTTTCAAAACAGGAACTATTTCCGAAATCACGCCATGATAATACGCCTGATGTGCAGTCCATGGTTCGCAAAGTGTAAGAGAACCCATCGCGCGTTCTACTCCGACGTAAAGCGGAAGAAAATCTGTTGCTCCCCCAATTGGTGCGCTTCCATGCTTCGGTCCTGCTTGACCAAATCTTGCCATGTCGCTTGCCACACTGAAATCACAAGCCATCCCGATTTCCTGTCCGCCACCAATACGCATTCCATTCACACGACACACAACGGGTTTTTCACATTTGAGAATTGCGCTCACCATGTCATTGAACAAACGCATGTACATCGAATATTCCTGTGGATTGCCCGAATAATATTCAGCGTACTCCTTCGTATTTCCGCCAGTGCAAAATGCTTTGTCGCCAACAGCTGTGAACACGACAGCAACAACAGAACGATCATTCGAAGCTTCTCCGAACGCAAGAATAATTTCTTTGACGGCGGCAGTTGTGTAGGAGTTATACTGTGTTGGGTTATTTAGAATTATCCAGGCGTTATATAATCCAGGCACAGTTGCTCCCGACTTGTTGCGACAAGGACGTTTCTCGAATATAATTTCTGTGTATTTCTTGTCGACGATATTATGATTCTTCAGCGCTTCCATATTATTACGTTTATTGGGTTATCATAATTTTTTGAGTAGTAATAGTTTCGCCACCTGCAATTCGGATCATATACAATCCCGGTGGAACAGTATGAACATCAATACGATTTGTATTCCAGTATTCAAGAATCAATTCTCCTTGCGCGTCATAAATTGTTATAGTGAAATCACTCATCCCGGGCGCAACAATACTAATTTCTGTTGTTGCGGGATTCGGATAAATCGATATGCTGTTTTGCACAGTTTCGTTAACAACCGTATTCGTGCACCACGTTATTGTCGAAGAAACTGTACCGAGATTAAAATCAACATACGGTGCAGATGACGGAGGTGTGAGATCACAGAAGTCAAATGATTCTTTCATGTCACCATAATTGACACTGCTGTCCTGTACAATAAAACTTCCAGTTACACCCTTGATTGTATCAAAGTTGTACCAACTGTCAAGTACATTCATTCTTCCGTTATTCTCAATTACCGCATCTTCAAATGTCAAATCATGATTCAAAAATCCGTTCATCACCAGAAAATATGAATTAGGCATAAGGCTAAGTCTTCCAAGATTCCAGCCACTGTTCAGCGCTGTAATCGAGTCATTATTGATCATGGTTCCGACATTTGTGACATCAGAGAATGTCAACATATTATTGTTGGTGTATATTCCTGTATTGGTAAACTGGTTGTAAACGCTAATTCCGTTGTTGATGAAACTTCCAGCGGTGGTAATACTATCAATGTTCAGAAAACTTCCAGTGTTTGTTACTGCTCCAGTGAAGTACAGGCTATCTACATTCTGTATTGTCCCAGAATTAGTGAATGGAAGATAATTTGCCATCGCGGTCATGGTCATCGTTCCACTGTTTGAGAACGTACCTGTTTGAACCAACATGAAACGAACATCAACTGAACCGGCATTTGAGAAGCCTCCGCCATTGATCCAGATGTCACGTGTTGGTGTGTCCTGCACCAACGACCCGCCCGAATTAATGGTAATGCTACCCGAAGTGTATGCAAAACTTGTGTTGAGAGTGACGTTGTTATTAATGATTACGGTGTAACCGGGAGTTGGAACACATGTGCAGCTCCATGTCATCGGGTTGGTCCAGTTGCCGTTATTGATTGACGTTGCAGTTTGTGCAGATAATCCTGTGCAACATAAAACAAATACTAGAATGATTGCGAGCGGTGTTTTCATTTCATCATTAGTTAAAATCAGGTACTAGTACAGAACGTTTCGTGTACTTATGCTCGAGTGTATTTTGAAACACTTCATTAATCATTGACATAGGAAATGTTTGTACAAATCGATCGATCATTAATTGATCGTTAGCAACCAGTTCTACAACTTCAGGATAATATTCCGGTTTGCATCCCCAGGTTCCAATGAGTTTCGCATCAAATGCCATGAGATTACTTAGGCGAACTTCCACTTTTTCCATTGTGAATCCTACAATCGAAAGTGTAGAAGCATATGTAACCAAATTAAATGCAAGATCCTGTCCGGCTTTTGTTCCGCTGATTTCAAATATTTTCCAGCCGAACTTTGAAACTTTGAGCTCCTTTGCGATTTCTCTGACCTTGTCCTTAATTGTTTTCTGATCGAGTCCTTTAATGTTCAACGTAGCATCAATACCATTTGCCTTTGCGATCTCAAGTTTCTCATCGGAAATATCCAACGCAAGAACTATTGCTCCGAATATTTTCGCAATCTGGGCGCCGTATATTCCAACACCACCAACTCCGACAACAATTGCAAAGTCTCCGGTAACCAGCTCCGATTTTTTTACTACTTGGTAAGGAGTTGAAATTGCATCAGCAATCACTGCGAGTTGTTCAAGTGGATATTTCTTGAGTACGCTCTGCGGAACTTCACAAAGATATCGTGCAGGTACTGCAATGTGAGACGCAAATCCTCCGTGAAAATCATTTCCCGGCATCAATTGATTTCTGCAAATATTGCTTCTTCCATTCAGGCTCAACTCACATTCTCCACAAGGAAGAACAGCAGGAATAATTACCGGCTTGTTCATCCACACGGTCGGACCTTCAACTACAACTCCGCTTATTTCATGACCCAGTGTCAATGGCAATTGTTTTTTTGTCTGCACTCCCGAATGCCAAAAGCTAAGGTCAGTATGACAAACTCCACAACCCGCAATTTTCACTAACGCTTCTCCTTCCTTCAGCATTGGCAACGTTGCTTCTTCCAGACAAAACGGTTTGTCAATTTCCTTCATCTGCCACTGAAATATCTTACCTGACATAAATTATAGATTAGTGTTTTCAATAAGAATTGCTGTTCCCTGTCCGCCACCAATGCAAGCAGAAGCAATTCCGTATTTCACTTTGCGGATTGCCATTTCTCTTGCGAGTGTGTGGGTAAGTCGCAATCCTGAAGCAGCGAGTGGGTGACCAAGTGCAATTGCGCCACCGTTGACATTTACTTTGTTCCTGTCAAGTCCAAGTTCCTTCTCACAACCAATAAACTGCGCGCCAAAAGCTTCGTTGATTTCAAACAATCCAATATCATCAATATTCAATCCTGCGATTTCAAGAACCAACTTAATAGCTGGAACCGGCCCTAATCCCATTTCTTTCGGATCAACACCACTGCTTGCACCAGCAATGATTTTTGCAATTGTCTTGCCTGCTCCTGATTTTTTTCCAATAACAACAGAAGCAGCACCATCCACAATTCCGCTGCAGTTTCCAGCAGTTAACACTCCCACTTTGTCAAATACCGTTGGTAGTTTCGCCAGCGCTTCCAATGTAGTTGGGCGAAGATGTTCATCAACATCGAATGTTGTGACGCCTTTTGGCAAGTTCACTTTTCTCGATTTCAATCCTTCAATCTCAAAAACAGACGATTGAATCGGGCTGATTTCACCTGCGAAATAATTATTTGCTTTTGCTGCCAATGCGCGGTCGAACGAGAGCTTCGCGAACACGTCTACATCTTCACGTGTGATTCCATATCGTTTCGCAATGTTCTCCGCCGTAAATCCCATTGGGTAACCTGCTGCTGTGTCGTCCAACGCCTCCCATAACATGTCTTTGAAAACTGGTCGTCCAAGCATATATCCCATTCTTCCTCCGAAATTCACAGTTGGCGCTAAAGTCATATTTTCTGTTCCTACGCAAAGAACAGTTTCTGCTTTTCCAAGTGCGATTTGTTCAGCTCCCGTGATTATCGTTTCAAAACCTGATCCGCAAATCCGCTGGACCATTAATGCAGGAACTCCCAACGGGATTCCGGAAAACAGCGAGATATGACGAGGAAGAAAATACGAGTCGCAGGAACTTTGTCCGATGTTCGCTGCAATAACCTGATCAATTGCATGTGGATTTACTTCGGCTCTTTGCATTGCTGCTTTCGCTGCAAAAATTCCAAGGTCTGTTGGAGAAACATTTCCTAACGTGCCACAATATTTTCCGAACGGTGTTCTTGCACCATTGAACATGAATATGTCATCGAACCCTATTCCTACTCCCTTACTTGTACTATGAAATCCCTTCATGACTCTTATCTTTTTGCAGGCAAAGCGACAACATCACTTTCCACATTATTTTTGTTCGCGGCATCTTTTGCATAGAACGCGGCACCGAGAGAAACCACATATTGAGGGCGCTCGATAACGATAACTTCCTTTTTCAATTTTTCTTCCAGAAGCAACTTGAGCAGTGGGTGATGCGCGATCACTCCTCCAATGAGAACAACCGGCGCACTTGGGTCGATCCGGAGTTTTACCACTCTGTTGATTATTGAATAATAAATTCCTCTTGCGATGTCCTCAACCGGCAATCCTTCGAAGAGCCAACTCATAATCTCTGTTTTCGCAAATACAGTACAGAAACTATTCAACTCTTTATTGTATTTCGATTTAGCCGCAAGATCACTCATTTCAGGAATTCCAATTTCTGCTTTCTCTGCCACTTCAATAATGAACGAACCTGTTCCCGCAGCACATTTGTCATTTAGGTAGAAATTTTCAATCTGATCGTCCTTATTACACTTAATTACTTTAATGTCTTCACCTCCGATATCAATAATATTTTTCTCGCCGTGCTTGTATCGGGCAACTCCATTTGCAGCACAATTGAGCTCCGTCTTAACAACATCCGCGTTTGGAAAATGTTTTCTGCCGTAGCCTGTCGAGCAGATTGCCTTGATCGTATATTCTTTCCGAAGCGCTTCCAGAACGTGACGTACATTAATTTTTTCGCGATTCAGAGTTTTCACGGCCGACTGAAATACGATAGTGTCGTTGCTATAAACGATTGTAAACTTTGTGAATGCCGATCCAAGGTCGACGCCGAGATAACATTCGCCTGTAGACAATGCAGTTCCCGCTTTTTTCACAACCGTATTTTGTTCAAGAATTTGTGCCGTGGTTTTCGCAACGCCCGACGTCACTTTCTTCGACATTGCTTTCACCATATTCGTGAAAGTCAGATTCAGCGAAGTCCGAATATAATGTTTGCGACCATACTCTACGATCTTTCCGTTCATATGATCAATCTCCGTCGGGCGATTGTTTAACAAATCGACGGCTAAGGAAGGAAAGTGATCACCCGCCTTATTGAGATACCTCAAACATTTCCTGATAAAATCATCTTCAAACTTTATTTTTTCCGCTTCAGCAACCTCAAGCGCTTCCTCGATAATTTGTTCAACAAGTTCAACCGTGTCTGAATTGCTCATTGCTTCGCGTATGGTCATGCGTCCAACTGCACACAACGCACTGAGGGAAGAATTGAGAATTGTCTTCTCCCAGGTGCGACGCAACATTTCAAATGAAGAAACAGCATGCGTTTCCAGATTTACTGAAGTCAGCATTTGAGAAATTTCTTCGGCCGTTTGTTTGGCCGAATCGTCCATGGATGCAAAATAATTCGGAGGATTGAAGAACGTTACTTTTGAACGGAACGGATCATTGAGGTTTCCGGCGAAATTGATGACCATACGGAATGTTCGTGATTCCCCAATGACATCAGAGATCATTTGTTCGACATCTATACCATTCATTGCACAAACAACAAACGGAGAAGGATTTGTCAGTTTTCGTATTTCATTCATTGCTCCAGGCAACTGCGGAGCTTTCAGACAAACGAATATTCCGTCAGGCTGAAATTCTGCGAGATCGCCAATCGAAGTGTAAATGTTTTTAGGCTGCATTCGTTTCTGAATTGCACCTTCAAGTACAATTCCATTGGAACGAATAAGATTCATTTTCACTTTGTCCAGATCACAAACTGCAACTTCACATCCGGCTTCAGCCAGATGAATAGCGAGAATCATTCCAACAGGACCAATTCCTACAACTGCAATTTTCTTTCTATTCCTATCTTCCATTTTACACCTCTACTTTCCGCGTAACCAGTTGCTCAATAAAAGTTTCAATTTTTGTTGTCGTCTGACCTTCGGAATAAAACCGCAAATCGCACAAATCGCCCTCCACAACCAGGGTTGGAATTCCATATTCCCGGTAGAATCGTTGCGGCAAACCAAATCGAGTATTGGAATTATTAAAACATGTTTTCGCATCGTGAAAAATCATTCCATCAACTCGGAAATCTGTTGCCATCTGATGCAAGAGCTTCATTTTCGTTTTCTCACCTCTGTTGATGAAAATAGATGTGTATGCTTTCGCCGATGACATGAACGGATCTTTCTCGTCGAAGTCGTCGAATACCCAACTGTTGCAATACGTTGAGGCAACCACCGCCGCGTTATTCTGAACGAAGAGATCAGACATTGCGCGGAGCTTGCCCCAAATCGGCATTCCGTCCCAAAACATTCTGCAGGATTCTTCCTTCACAAAACCTCTGTTCTCCCCGAGATTCTGAACGAGCTCTTTCAGTAAAACATTGTAGTAATCAATTGCTGC